>NZ_JAUBWA010000012.1:0-88082 GCF_036702825.1 Microcoleus sp. A003_D6
TCAAAAAAGCCTTTGCAAAAAAGGAAAAAGAAGCCTGCGGTCTAACTGTACCCAGTTGACCGTCAGGTTAGTTCACTCAGAGAGATTATTCGATCGTCATCAAGGCAATAGAAAATGAGAGCCTGATTGCTGAAACAGTCCTTAAACGTTGCTTCTAGCCATTCCGAAATCTTGAATTGATATCTGTATTCAGCAACGCCACAGACACTTGGGGGAGAGCAATTCTTGCAATCTGGCTGCGATCGCTTCAGTTTCTGGAGCAGGCACATTCCGATCGCGAGTACGATCGACATTTATAGTACGTCGTTTTCCCACAGAGAGTTCTGGCGTTACTGAAAGCACTATATACCAAGGCTTGGAGGCAAGCGATAAGTTCCCCGCTTCGGGGAACTTAAGCTTAATTGTCACCAATGGCCGCAGGCATCGCACCCACATACAGCAGATTGCCAGCTTACAGATGACAGTAGCAGCATTTAGCAAACCAGTTTTTTAGATGTTGAGGATTGATTAAATCGAGTGCGACGGCAATTACGGCAATTAATGTATCAATCATTTTTTATTTCCTGGAAAAAATACGCAGAAAAGACTTAAGTTGCGACCAATATAATTCCATGATACTGATGGCTTAGAAGCTTTGAAAACAGCTATATTTTAGACATTTGTGCGCTGGTTGCAAGAAAATATAGACGTATTTACTGCCTATAAAGCCAGTTTGAAATTTATTTGGGTTAAATTTGTTTAAGTCCCGCTAAGAAACTCTCAAAGCTGTTTCAGACATCGCAATGAAATTTTTCGCTAAAACTCGCTGGTGAATTGGAATATCAATAATAAACTTTGCCCCCTGATTAGGAGCGGAAATACAATTGAGCTGGCCGCCATGTTTCTCCACTACAATCTGATGGGAAATTGACAACCCAATACCGATGCCCTTCCCAAGAGGTTTAGTAGTAAAAAATGGCTCAAATAGGTGTCTGCTGATATCTTCTGTCATCCCAGACCCGTTATCTTTAATCTGGATTACTACCCGATTGCTGTCCGTGACTTCAGTGCGAATGACAATCTTAGAGGGATTGGCTTTAATTTCACTTAGCGATCGCGTCGCATTGTAATCATCTAGGGCATCAATAGCATTAGCGACAAGATTCATAAACACCTGGTTAAGCTGACCGGCATAACACTCTACCAGAGGCAGATTGCCGAACTCTCTGACCACCTCAATCGGAGGTCGATCGCCCCTTCCTTTAAGGCGGTTATGCAAAATTAACAGCGTGCTATCAATACCCTGGTGAATATCCACTGGTTTCATCTCAGATTCATCTAAGCGCGAGAAGATTCGCAGCGACTGAATAATTTCGCGAATACGGTCTACACCTACCTTCATTGAAGTCAGCAGTTTAGGCAAGTCTTCAACCAAAAACTCTAGTTCTATCTCGTCTATTTTATTTTCAATTTTTGCTCCAGAAACGGGGAATTCCTGCTGATAAAGATTCACGAGTTCAATCAGACTTTTCGTATAGTCATGGGCGTAAGAAAGATTTCCAAAAATAAAATTAACGGGATTATTGATTTCATGAGCTACACCTGCAACAAGCTGACCTAGAGAAGACATTTTTTCGCTCTGCACAAGTTTAGTCTGGGTCAATTGCAATTCGCGAAAGGCTTTTTCTAAGGATTGAGCTTGGGTTCGCAATCGAGCTTCCGATTGTTGCAATCCCGCCTCTGCTTGCAGACGCTCTTGAATCTCCTGTTTGAGCAATTGATTGGATTGGAAAAGTTCCGCCGTCCTTTCCTCAACTCGCCTTTCCAACTCAGATGCCAGCTTCAAGAGCGAGGATTCCGCTTTGACACGCTGTTCGATTTCTGCTTGCAAGCACACATTTTTCTCTAAGAGTTTCTTCGACAGGTTGCGGATTTTCATGTGGACATTAACCCGAGCTAAAACCTCTTCATGCTGAAGAGGCTTAGTGATATAATCCACCGCACCAAGACTCAAACCTTTAACCTTATCCACCGTATCCGCAAGAGCCGTCATAAAAATCACGGGAATGTCTCTCGTTAAATCATTGGCTTTCAAACGGCTGCAAGTTTCAAACCCATCTATTCCCGGCATAAGCACATCCAACAGAATTAAATCGGGCGCGGCATATTCGACCTTCTGGAGAGCACTTTGACCGTCCCTAGCTACCAATACTTTGAAGCCATAATCAGCCAAAAAATCGAACAGAACACCTAAATTAGTCGGGGTGTCATCTACGATTAAAATTGTGCTTTGTTCGGGAAGTTCCTTATTCATTATGTTGCAGTCCTATATTTCTTAATAAACTCCAAGATTTGTTGTTCTTCAAATCCTTTGACTAACTGGCGCAGATGGGTAGCAAAAGGCCCCCATTGCTCATTAAGTTGTTCTAACTTTGTCGCTTGCTCCGCAATGCCTCGAAGATCGCCCATCATAGCCAGATTGAATAAAACGGCGATTTCTTCATCGGGTGGAGCTACAAGTTCAGAACTTAGAGATTTTTGTTCTGCTTCAGCTTTCCGAATTTCTTCCAAATTTTCTTCATAGATCCATTCTAACTCTAAATGAGTACGTAATTTTTCTAAAAGCTCCTCTATTCGTATGGGTTTTGGGATAAAGTCATTGCAACCTACCTCCACACTTTGTTGTTTATCGAAATCAAAAACGCTGGCAGAAGTAGCAATCACTACTAACTTAGTCTGAGCTTGTGATTTGCGAATCCGGCGGGTCGCTTCTAAGCCACTCATTATTGGCATCATCAAGTCCATTAAGATACAGTCTGGTTGAAACTCCTGCGCCTTGTTTAAACAGTCCTGACCCTCCGTTGCCTCCATCAGTTCAAAGCCTAAAGGCTCGAGCATTCCCACCATCATTGAGCGATTCTGCCACTTATCGTCAGCTATGAGAATTTTTCGCTTTCTACCTTTGAAACCAACGATGACGTGAGCATTCGCTTTGGCTGCATTAGTCGCCCATTCCGATACCTCTGGTAAATCTAAATCGAAGAAGAAAATGCTCCCTTGTCCTAATGTACTCTTCACCTTTATTTCACCGCCCATCATCTGGACTAATTGGCGGCTAATTGCCAGTCCTAATCCTGTTCCTTCAATCTTAAGATTGGCCTCCCCTACTTGGTGAAAAGGCAAAAATATGTCTTGCAATTGCTCTGGTGCCATACCAACTCCGGTATCTTCTACTTGAAACCGGATTTTGCCATTGTGATATCCTACTTTGAATGCCACTCCGCCTTTTTCGGTAAACTTAATCGCATTGCCGAGTAAGTTAATTAAAACTTGCCGCAACCGTTTTTCATCACCCTCAACGGCAAGAGGTAGTTTGGTAATTGGCTCGTAAATCAGGGAGATTCCTTTTTGTTCTGCCCGAATATTGCAAATTTCAGCAATGCCTTCCAAAAATTCTGAGAAAGGGAAATTACTCAGGTGAATTTCCATTTTTCGGGCTTCAATTTTGGACAGGTCTAAAATATCGTTAATTAAGGTTAAGAGGTGTTCGCCGCATTGACTAATAACATTCAGACCATCTTTTTGCTGCTCAGCTAAGTTTTTTTGTCGTTTGAGGATTTGGGTGTAACCCAAAATGCCATTAAGTGGCGTTCGGAGTTCGTGGCTCATATTAGCAAGAAACTCACTCTTGGCAGAGTTGGCGGCTTTCGCTAATTCTTCTGCTTTTTGTAAATGGATATTTTTTTCTTGTAACTGTTGCGTTCTTTCTGCCACCTTTGCTTCTAAAGTGGCGTTGGCTGCTTCCAAATCGTTATAGAGACGGGCATTTTCAATTGAAATAGCTGCTTGAGAAGATAAAAGTTGTAAAACTTCTAAACGTTCGGGAGTAAAAGCACCAGTTGTGAGATTATTTTCTAAGTAAAGAAGGCCAGTAAGTTTTCCTTGATTAACGATTGGAGTACATAATACTGACTTGGGTTTTTGGTTGACGATATAAGTATCCGCTGTGAAGGTTCCCTCGCAACTCGCATCGTTTAATACAACATTTTCCTGAGTTCGGGCAACATAGTTAATCAAAGATATGGGTAGTTGCTGACTTTTTTCTACGGGTATTGTTTGCAGCACTTCTACATCGCTATCTACGGTTCCGTAAGCTTCAATTAGTAGATTTCCAGCTTTTTCTAAAATTAAAATGCCACTTTGAGCGCCCGCATTCTCGATCGCAATTTTCATCAATTTCGCCAATAGCTTACTCAGCACAATTTCGCCAGAAAGAGCTTGAGATGCTTTGATCACAGTAGCTAAATCTAGATATCCTGCACTCCCTCCACTCGTCGAAGTAGTGATCGTCGGGACCGGGCTACCTTGACTTTCGGGCTTGGCTATCCGGGAAAATATTTGAGGATATCTGGCTTCCAAATCTTTGACTATAGCTTTAGCTCCCCAGCGAATATATCCGTAGCGAGCATCGGTTAAATAAATCCGAGCAATTTTATCTTGAGAACGGGAAAAATAAAAGTCTCCTGCTAATTCGTTGGCTAATGCTTCTTCTTGGATATATCCCTGTTCTTTGGCTCCTGCTATGGCGCGATCGTAATAATCGCTGGCTTCTAAAGGTTGTCCTAAAATCCGCGCTTTTTCTGCTTCTACTAACTCATACTTGTGCTGAAAATTGCACGGCGCATGGAACGCCCAAGTCTTCATTCTTTCTTGGTTAGCTGCTACTACACTTAGATATTTTTCTTTCTCTTTTGGCGAGGCTTTTGGATACAGTGCTAGGATGGAAAGAGAATGGTAAAAGTTGTCGATACTCATGTGGATTAATCCTGCACCCATGCTGGCATATTTTAATGCTAAATGAGAAATTATCACTGTTTGATTAAACTCTTTAAATAAATAAAATAGCATCATTTTGCCGGCATAATAGGCATAGAGCAAAGTCCCATTGTTAGAAGCTATAATTCCTGGTAGTAGTTCTTCTTCATTAAAGCTTGCACCTAGTAAATGGTATTTGTCTGAGTTTTTGTCCAGTAAATTGTCAACTATTTGTTGGTGAACTTTCACAAATAAAGTATCATATTCTTGTTTGAGCTGAATGGTCATACAAACATATTTTGCCTGTTCTTGCTCAAGTTTTTGTAGCTCTCCCCCGCTAAAAAATAAGTGATTGCAATAATTTGCTATACTGTGACAAGCATATTCTATATCTCCAGTTTCTATACCACTTTGAATTGCCTCGACCAAAGATTCTAGGGTTGTCTTAAGCGGATCTTTCCAAAATCTTGCCAAACAATTAAATATACAAATTATTTTTGATTTAAGGGTAAGTGCGTTAAATTTTTCGAGTAAACAAATAGCTAATTTGCCAAATCGATATCCAGAATCTATGTCTCCTAATCCTCCACAAAGTAGCACTCCATACCAAACATAACCAAAAGCAGATTCAGGCGAATTTCCATACTTAATAGACAAAGCTATTTTTGTATAAAGGATTCGCGTAAACATCGCAGGATTTACAATAAAAGCTGGTGTTATAATAAGATTTAATATTCGCATAGCTGCGAGTTGATCGGGATCTGTCATTGTCGGCAAGTTAGCTAAATCATCAACTCTCAGTTCTTGAGGTGGTTCTTGCTCTAGGCTAATTCCGAACATTTGCAGAACGGCTAGTCCATTATCTATAGCTGATATTCTCCGATTTTGAGACATCTCTAATTGAATTCTAAGTTCGTAAACCTTGCCTTTTTCCAGAAGGGTTTTCGCTTGTTTCAGGCTCGTCTCAGACAAATGTTGCGATCGCTCAAAGTTAGTGTTTATATATTCTGTTTCTGCTGCTTCCAGATGGAGGTTAAACGTCAGCTCATATTGACTCTCCCAGCTATCATCTACGAGTAGTCCTAAACCCACATTTAAATATTTGACAGCCGACTCATAAGCTGTGGCAGCTTTCGCTTTCTGTCCGGCGATCAGATTCAGTTCTGCCAACTCATATCTTTCCCACTCCAAAGTGATTAAATCCGTTCCATAATTTAGTTGGTTAACCAGTGCAAAGATATTTTCTTTTCGTTCTTCAGGGCTTGTGGAATTCAGCAGTAGTTGACCAATTTTTCGGTGGGTTTCTTTTTTCCGATCGTCCGGTATCAGAGAATAAGACGCCTGTTGCACTCGATCGTGCAAAAACTTGTAGGTGACATTAAACTGCTCGGTTGACTTTTCTGTGGATGTTTCCGAGTCAAATAGCAGGGGGATGTTGTAGGAATTATTTAGTGGCAGAACGAAACCAGCTTGTAGCGCTTCCCATAAATCCCTGGCAGTCTCTGACTGAGATTTTTTATGAGCAATTGCCAAAACATCTAAACTAAATTTATCTCCTATACAGGCAGCTAATTTTAAGACATTCTGCGTCGGGGACGATAGCTTTTGAATTTGGCTGACCATCAATTCGACGACATTATCGCTGATATCAATGCCTTGAAGCAGTTGGATATCCCACTGCCAACAAACTCGATTGAAATCAAAGGAGAGAAGTTGGTCTTGATAAAGGGATTTTAGCAGTTGATTTAAGAAGAAGGGATTTCCCTGGGTTTTGTTAAAAACTAACTCAGCCAGGGGCAAAACTTCAGAAATTCGACTGCGAAGGGTTTCGCTCACTAATTGGTTGACATGGGAGATTTCTAAAGCTTGGAGGGTAATATTATTGACTACCGCATTGGTCTTTTGAATTTGCTCTAAGGTATAAATTAAGGGATGAGTGGCACTGACTTCATTATCCCGATAAGCCCCAATTAATAGCAGATATTTACTATCTGGATCGGTCATAATTAGCTGGATAAGCTTGAGGGAAGCCGAATCTGCCCACTGCAAGTCATCCAAAAATATCACTAGGGGGTGTTCGAGTTTACTAAACACCTGTATAAATTTTTGAAACACTCGATTAAATCGGTTTTGAGATTCAGTGGGTCCCAAAGTCGGAACCGCAGGCTGTGGATCAATAATCTTTTCTACTTCGGGAATAACCTCAATAATAATTGACCCATTGGCCCCAAGTGCTTCGAGAATTTTAGCTTTCCAAAGTGCTACTTGAGCCGAATTTTCAGTGAGCAGTTGCCGCATCAATCCTTGAAATGCTTGAATTAAAGCAGCATAAGGAATATTCCGCTTAAATTGGTCAAATTTACCGGCAATAAAATACCCTCTCGCTGCCACTATTGGTTTATCAACTTCGTTAACCAAGGAAGATTTACCGATACCTGAATAACCAGAAACTAACATCATTTCCGTTTTCCCACCACTGACGCGAGCGAAGGCTTCTAGCAAACTAGCAACTTCTCTTTCCCGTCCATAGAGTTTTTGCGGAATCAGAAATTGGCTGTAGGAATCTAGTTGACCTATAATAAAGTGGGAAATCTCTCCTGAAGAAAGCATCTGCTGGCAGGTTTCTAAGTCAACTTTTAGTCCGAAAGCACTTTGATATCTATCTTCAGCGGTTTTGGATAATAATTTCATTACGATCTCAGAAACTGCATCCGGGATCTCTGAATTCAGTTCTTTCGGTGGTATTGGTGCTTTAGCTATATGGCAGTGAACGAATTCTAGGGGGTCTTTTGCGGAAAAAGGTAGCTTACCCGTCAGCATTTCATAAAATGTAACACCGAGGGAGTAAAAGTCGGTGCGGTAGTCTACTGTGCGGTTCATTCTGCCGGTTTGTTCCGGCGACATATAAGCGAGAGTTCCTTCTAATAAGTTGGGATTGGTGACGGTTTGATTTTCTCGCTCTAAGAGAGAAGCAATGCTAAAATCAATGATTTTTACTTCTTTTGTTTCTGGGTCAATTAGGATATTTTGGGGCTTAATATCTTTATGGATCACATTACTGTGATGGATCTCTCCCAGAGTGTTTGCCAACTGAATTCCGATTTTTAAAAATGCGTTTATAGCCAAGGGTTGATTGTTAAGATAATCTTTCAAGGATTGACCGCTAAAATTTTCTACTATCAGCGCTAAGCCGTTATGATAGTTTTCTAAGGCTATGGGTTTGACTATTCCTTGACTGTCTAAATGTCGGAGTATTTTATGTTCGTGTCTTAATCGGGAAATTTCTTCGATTGTCGGATGCTCGGCTTTGAAGGTTTTGATAATTGCTGAGGTTCTATCAATATCTTTTGTGCCGCGATAAATAATAGTATTGACACTTTCGTAAATGGCTTCGCTTAGGTTGTAACCGAAAATGCTAGTGGTCATCTGCGTAATTTCACTAATAAGAAATTGAAGAGCCGGCGGTATCTAAGTAGGTATACTGATATTTGTGACCGGATTAAAAAAATCTTCTAATGCACTACAAATAAGTATAATCTAAGCTTTTTAAATATTTTTTGAAATTTAACAAATCTCAATATAATAAAAACTAATAATTGTCCGGCAGTATGAATATCTAGAGCCTTTATCATAAAGAGGAGGTACAATAACAGCAGTATCTCAACCAGATTCAAAGATTTTATAATGTAACTTAATTGAATGCGAAATCTATCGCTTTTCCTAATTCTTGTACGGGTTTCCCACTACGCTGCTGAAGTCCTCCCCATTCCAGTGCATCTAGGCTCCAATAAGCAAGAGCAAAAATGAGAACCAGGCTAAGCGAAACGATCGTCAATTGCCAAAGGGCGAAAAGCTAGCGAGATTTTGTGGTGCGATCGGTTGTCATAACTAAGCTGTTGTGCATTTAATTTGTATGTTGAGGGCGGGCAAGATGCCCACCCCACAAGAGGAAAAATTTATTTGACTATGCAATTTAAATGCGGATTAGCTTATTTCCCGAAAGTGAATAAACTGATTGCTCTGTGACAGCCCATCTTTTCTAGTAGGAAACTACCTTCTAGAGCAGTGTGAGGTTTTACGCTCTGTATTAGATTGTTGCCCTTGTAAGGCAGTTTGGGAGCGACAAGAGGTAATGACGATCGCAGCGATATCAGATTGTTGTCTTTGTAAGGCAGTTTAGGCTCAACAAGAGGTAATGACGATCGCAGCGATCGCCCAACTAACCCAGAAATCCTGTTTGCGATCCATTGGCATTCATCAAAATACACCACATAAATTGCAGTTACGTCTACAACAGAGTGAACCGTTTCCTGTAGACTCAAACGCAGGAAAGCAAGTTTATGGAGGAGCATCGGTAAATGCAGTGGATTGTAGCGCAACAACCCCCCCTAGGTAGCAGTTCCGCCATAGAAAGCCAAACGGCAGGAGTCATTCCTGAATTGGTCATCATCTTGATCATTCTGCTGCTGATTGCAACTGTTGTGGCACTCGTAACCCAACGGTTGCGAATTCCCTATGTGACGGGCTTAGTGTTAGCAGGTCTGCCCATTACGGAGGTCTTGTCCCGTCGAATTGGTTTAGATCCATCTTTAGTGTTGAATCTTTTCCTACCAATTCTAATTTTTGAAGCCTCGATCAATACCGATATCAGCCGTCTCCGCAGCACCTTTAAGGCGATCGCCCTGCTGGCGGGTCCAGGCTCTATCTTTTCCTCAGCAATTATCGCTGTTCTGGTTAAATTTGGACTGGGGCTAGACTGGATTCCAGCGTTGCTGATCGGAGTCATTCTGGCAAACACTGATACAGTCTCGATGATCGCGGTTTTTAAAGAGATCCGCGTGCCTTCTCGATTGTCCACCATTGTTGAGGGAGAAACTCTGTTCAATGATGCGGCTGCTCTAATTTCATTTAATTTGGTTTTGGTAATTTATGCGACAGGCTCTCTCACCGCTGTACAAGGCGTGAAAGAACTGCTCGTGGTTGCATTAGGTGGGGCAGTGGTCGGGGGTGTTTTAGGTTACTTGAGCGTGCCGATATTTGTTCGCTTAAACGATCCGTTGAGTAGCCTTTTGCTAACCGTCGCTCTCGCATTGGGAACCTTCCAAATCGGACAATTTTTAGGCGTATCGGGCGCAGTGGCCGTGGTCATCACCGGACTTGTTTTTGGCAACCTCGGGCTGCCTCGCAGTTCGTCTGCCTCGGATCGGATTACCTTGCTGAGTTTCTGGGAATACGCTGGTTTTGGCGTCAATACGTTTATTTTCCTGCTGATTGGGATTGAAATTAACCCGCTGACGCTGTGGAAAATTTTGCCATCCATTCTGTTCGTCATTCTGGCCTATCAACTGGGACGGATTCTCTCGGTCTATTTGTTATTAGCGGGGCTGCGTTGGTTCGATCGCCCCATTCCGCTACGCTGGCAGCACATTTTGGTTTTAGGGAATATTAAAGGGTCTCTCTCAATGGCCCTAGCTGTTGCGATTCCCTTGACCTTACCAGGACGCGATAACATCATTGCGCTGGTGTTCGGTGCAGTTTTATTCTCCTTGGTCGGACAGGGATTAAGTTTACCGTGGATAGTAAAACGGCTAAAAATTAGCCGTGTTTCTGATGTAATGCAGGAAGCTGGGCAGTTACAGATTCAGTTGATCGCTTCCAAAGCGGCTCAAGATGAGCTAGATAGTTTGCTGAAATCTGGCGTGTTGCCGAAGGCAGTTTACGAAGAGTTATGGGCATCGTATCAAGCACGAGTAGCACACTCTGAGCGAGTGCTGCGCGATCTCTACAACAAACATCGGGCCGGTCAAATAGAGGGCGATCGCAGCGGGCTAGATACGATTCGACGGCGATTGCTTTTAGCAGAAAAAGGAGCCGTTAGCGATGCCCTCCGCAAGCGAATTGTTCCAGAGGATCTGGTTCATCCTTACATCAAAGATTTGGATGAGAAACTTCTAACGTTGGCAGATGACTAGCGCGAATGCCGAGGTAATCAATCATGGGGTGAACTAGCTCTGGACGGGTGACGACCAGGATGGTAGAGCCTGCTTCAAGAACAGTATTGCCGTTCGGAATCTCCAGATTGGCGCAGGCATGGCATTGATAACCAATAATCAGCGAACCTGTGGGAAAGCGGGAGTCTTGAGCAATTTGAGCAACGGTGCGACCTGCCACATTGCAATCGCCTGGAACTGGCAGCTTTAGCACCTCGACTTGTCCTTGTTCAAAGTGCATCATCGATTCGATTTGAGGGTATTCAATCGCATTTGCCATTGTTGCGACTGCCAAGTCGATCGTGCTGATGATGTGACTGGCTCCGGCAAGTCGATAGGCTTCCATGAATTCGCGATCGCGCATTCGCACCACAATATGGGAAATGCCATAGCTCCTGGATAGGGTGATCAGCGCTAAATTCAGTGCATCATCCCTCAGTGATGCAATGACTGCGCTTGCTTGTTTAATTCCGGCTTCCAGAAGAACCGTTGTGCTAACTGCACTGCCTTCAAATGCCATCACTCCGATTTTTTCACGAGCAAAGCGACAGGCAAGCGGGTCGAGATCGATGATTGCAACCGTATGACCGAGTTTTAATAACTGCTGGGCTAAACCCAGCCCCATCATTCCTGCCCCACCAATTAATACGTACATGACTGACTGTCATCCCAAGAATGAACATTACAGATTTATCACTAAGCTGTTAGTCATTTAAATTTATTGCCTCAACCCCTTGCAGTATGGGGTCTAGCCCACCAATAGTGCAGTTTGAATGTCGAACAGCTTATAAAGCTACATAATCTTAGGAACTTTAAAAAACTCCCCATCGCGATCGGGTGCTCCCTCCAAAATACTTTCTCCGTTAGCAAAAGGTTGCAAATCGTCCGATCGCATTACATTGCTAACATCGATCGCCCGCGTTGTCGGCTGCACTTTACTCGTATCCAGTTCGCTCAATTGCTCAAAATAATCCAAAATACCGTTGAGTTGACCGGTAAACTGCTCTTCTTCTTCAGGCGTTAATTCCAATCTAGCTAAATTCGCTACTTTCCGCACTTCTTCTCTGTCAATCATAAAAATTAGGAATTGGGAATTGGGAATTGGGAATCGGTAATTGGGAATCGGTAATTGGGAATCGGTAATTGGGAATCGGTAATTGGGGATTGGGGATTGGTAATTGAAGATGAGTGCTTCGCTATTAGTCGTTACCCATTACCCATTACCTCTTACCCATTACCCATTACCATTAAAACTGATGTTAAAAATACACATCAATCTGCGATCGGCCTGTCGTCTTCAGCCAATTTTGCACCTCAATGTAATTGTTTGGGGCCAAGCGAATGGCCTCCTTCCAATAATCCGCAGCTTTATTAAACAGCCCTTCTGCCACTTCAAAATTGCCAGCTTCCTTTTCCTTTTCCCCTTGATAGTGGTAAATCACAGCAATATTATTCAGCGCTTGCGGCATTCTCGGATTGAGCTCCAGGGCCTCGTCGTAATACTCCAAAGCTTTCTCGTGTTCGCCGTTGCTAGTATGGATCAGCCCCATATTGTACAAGACATAACTGCGATCGTAAGGATCTGTCTCAAGCTTCAGCGCTTCATGATAATTGTCCAGCGCTTCAGCATACTCGCCATCTGCTTGAGCTGACATACCATCCCGGTAATAAGCAAAAGCTTCCTTCGCCTGCTTTTTCGCCGGCATAATCTTCAGGATGATATCTGCCATTACCGTGAAACTTTTGTCAATAAAGTTATCGTTGCGTTGAGTTCTGGGCATATGCGATTCTTTGGTTAGCGGCTAATCAGAAACATTAGCCTGTAAAGTTTTCCTATTAATAATTGCGCAACTGTTTTAGTTAGCAGTTGTGTTGAGGGCGCTCTCAAATTCTAGTCGATCGCAAATGCGAACCTTAAAATACGCCCTTGGATCTAACACTCGCGCAAGTTCTATCTATTTTATAGAACTCTTGCAAGACTTGCAAAAAAAACCAGATTTCTTTAACCTATCTCTAGCGCTCTACACAAAACTTACCAAAACCCCTCCCTGAAGGGAAAATTTCTGGAGTAGCGTGTGTGAGCGATCCAATAGCTGCAAGCTTCGCCAACGGGCGATCGCACCGTACCCTACTAACTCTACCCACAATCCCCCCGCCGTTGCCCCCATGAGTCAACAGCCAAATACCCTGATGAGTAGAAAAAAAATCACAAAGTTTTATTAAGTTATGCGGGTTCAGCCAACACTTAAAAGTTAATCGGCAAAACAGTAGCAATATTTTGCTCCCAAGTCAAGGGCAGCATCAAAAAAAATCCGAAACCAGGGCGTCAAAACGGGATCGAATTCCCGCAATATATAATAAAAATAACCGGGTAATGTTCACAGAGAGAAACCTATGGCTCCCAATCCCACCATTATGCAAGCCGTCGAACAACTTGGCTACCGCGTTACGGTTGGAGACGTGGCGGCAAAAGCTGGATTAGATGTCAATTTTGCCCAACGAGAACTGTTAACCCTCGCCTCCGAAGCAGGCGGCAACCTGCAAGTAGCAGAGTCCGGCGACATTGCCTACCTATTTCCCAAAAACTTTCGAGATATTTTGCGAAACAAATTCTTGCGCTTGCAGTTGCAGGAATGGTGGCAAAAAATCTGGCGAATTTTATTTTACCTGATTCGGATATCTTTTGGCATAGTGCTGATAGCTTCCATCCTCTTAATTTTTGTTGCTATCACGCTTTTACTCTCCAGCAACAGCAGCGACAATAACGGGGGAGGAGGAGGAGACGGTGGTGGCGGTGACAGAGGCGGCGGCTTTTTCTTTTTTCCCTACTTCTGGAACGAGTTACCCTGGATATTTTACTGGAACCATGACGAACCTTACTACCAGCAGCGATCGCGCTTAACCGGCCAAAAACCCCAGATGAGTTTTCTGGAAGCAGTTTTCTCCTTTCTATTTGGAGACGGCAATCCGAATTACAATTTAGAAGAGCGCAAGTGGAGCGATATTGCCGCCGCGATTCGCAACAACCGAGGTGCCGTCGCCGCCGAACAAATTGCCCCATATCTCGACAATCTCGGACAAGGATACAGCCGAGAATACGAAGAATATATGTTACCTGCTCTCGCCCGTTTTGACGGCCGCCCCGAAGTCAGTCCCGAAGGGCAAATAGTCTACCATTTCCCGCAATTGCAAACCACAGCCACCGAGAGAAATTCTGAACCAGTAGCAGCTTATTTGCGAGAAATGCTGTGGCGTTTCAGCCACGCTAGCTCCGGCCAAGTCATGCTCGCAGCAGGGTTAGGATCGCTCAATCTGGTTGGTGCGTTAGTTTTAGGAAATTTATTAGCTAAAAGTGCGATCGCAGGTGGATTTATCGGTTTCGTCAGCGCTATTTATCCAATGCTCCTGATTTACGGCGTCGGATTTCTCGCAATTCCTTTAATTCGCTATTTCTGGATTCAGTGGAAAAATAGCAGGATAGAAGCCCGCAATCAAGAGCGGCAGCAGCGAGCCATGTTATTAAACGAACCCGATACTAACTTGCAGCAAAAATTGGCATACGCCCAGCAATTTGCAGCAGAAAACGTTCTAACTGGAGAAGACTTAGCTTATACAACAGAAACCGAATTAACCCAACAAGAACTAGAACAGTCAGCAAAAATAGATGCCGAATGGCAAAAGCGGATCGATCGATCTTAGATTTTATATTTTAGATTCAAGAATTAGCGGTTTTGAGCCAAAATCTAAAATCCAATGAACCTTTGTAGTGAGGACTGAAGTCCTCGTAAAATTTCGAGGATTGAAGTCCTCACTACAAACAAGTTTGATTGCCAGTTTAATAGAATTCGATCGCTCGAACATGATATGGATCGCGAATTAAATAACTTACAATTTTAATTGTTATTGTGGGATGGGCGTCCCGCCCGTCCAAAAAGGGCGGGATCTCCCGCCCAACCCCTACTCCCCACTTTCAAGAGTGTAAGTTATTTAATTCTCATTCCTATGATATCAATTCCGGTTGCACGAGTGACATGATAGGTCGGACACGGCGCCGTGTTTTTGGACTAAGCTGTTGTGCATTTAAATTGTATATTTCGAGTCCCGATCGAACAATCGTCAAATCCTCTCCCCCTCTCCCCTTCTCCCCCTCTCCCTCTCTAATACCATAGGCAATCTAGATGCAACACAGCTTACCCCGATTAATGGTAGGGACACAGCACGGCACAGTGTCCTGACTGTGGGTAACATTAATTACGATGCTACCAGATTTGATATGAAATTTAAATTTTAGGCACTTGAGACTCTTTCGTATTCCTAGTTTTTTTAACAATCTTAGGGCGTTTAAAAATCAAACAATTTTGGTCGTACTTCGAGTCGTGGCGCAGAGCCACAAGTTCCCACCCATCCTCCCCCAACTGATTGACAAATAGATGCAGCGAGCCTTGTTTCCAATCTCGCTGTTCTTCACCATTTACATATAAACTAATCAGCTTATTTCCAAAAGGATACATATTCGCATCCACAAATAAATAATCCCACTTTTGCATAGCAATCCTTAATGTAGTTAGTAGTCAGTTGGCAGTTGGCAGTTGGCAGTTGGCAGTTGGCAGTTGGCAGTTGGCAGTTGTTAGTTGGCAGTTGGCAGTTGTTAGTTGGCAGTTGGCAGTTGGCAGTTGGCAGTTGGCAGTTGGCAGTTGGCAGTTGGCAGTTGTTAGTTGTTAGTTGTTAGTTGTTAGTTGTTAGTTGTTAGTTGTTAGTTGTTAGTTGGCAGTTGGCAGTTGGCAGTTGGCAGTTGGCAGTTGGCAGTTGGCAGTTGGCAGTTGGCAGTTGGCAGTTGGCAGTTGTTAGTAGTTATTGGTTATTTGTTGTTGGCTCTAATAACCAATGACTTTTCGGCGAAGATGCTTTTCGCCCCAATGCCCAATGCCCAATGCCCAATGCCCAATGCCCAATGCCCAATGCCCAATCCCCAATCCCCAATGCCCAATGCCCAATGCCCAATGCCCAATTCCCAATGCCCAATGCCCAATTCCCAATGCCCAATGCCCAATGCCCAATGCCCAATCCCCAATCCCCAATCCCCAATCCCCAATGCCCAATGCTCAATGCCCAGCAGTTACTGAACAGCAATCCTAGCCAGAGTAGTGCCCCGGTAATAGTGCAACAAAATCTGCTGGTAGCCGTATCCCTGCCTTGCCAAATTGTATGCCCCCCACTGACTCATTCCCACAGCGTGACCGAAACCTTTGCCAGCAACTTGAAAACCCGTAGGAGGCCGCCCGCTATTTCTCCCACTAAAAATCCCGCCGTACTGAGGAATCACAGTAAAGCGGGTACTCCTCAAATTTAGAACCCGACGCAAATCGGCGCCGCTCATGACCCTAGAACCGCCATCTCCGACTACTTTCATACTAAGGACACTTCCATAACGGGTAGTGCGTTCAGGCTTCATCGAGATCACATTTCCGACGCCAGAAATTTTGCTGCTGATTTGAGCCCGGGAAAAATTTTCTTTCCACTGGTAAACCGGCGCCCCTTGGTCGAAGTCAGGAACAGCCCGCAGGTAAGGCAGGGGTTCCGTCCAAACATCCTCGACATTTTCAGTATGTCCCCCAGACGCAGAGTGGAAAACGGCTAAAATAATCTGACCGTTGTAGGTCAGAACTTGGCCTGCGGTGGCATCGACTGCCAAATAAGTGCCAGAAGATTCTGTTTGCAGTCCTTTGTAAACCTGCGAAGACTGAGTATTGTCCACGTCGTAAAGCTCGGTTTCGCTTTTGAGGCGCTGGTGGATAGCGTAGGAACGGGCGGCGACTGCTTGGGCTTTCAATGCCTCAATAGGCCAATTGCCGTTCATTTCGGCGCCGAGAACGCTGTAGAGATATTGTTCGATATCGACGTAGTTGACGGCTGTCAAGCCTCCTTTTTGGGGAACTAGAAGCGTGCGTCCCCGATACCACCGATCGCCAATCCAAACATAACCGTTCCCCGTCGGCTCGATCCAAACTTGGTTGGCGGCCCAGCGACCGATCGCCACTGTTCCCGATCGAAATTGAGCTGACTGAGAACTGTTTGCGGGCAGTTCGCCCAAATTGCGCCCGCTGCCGTCGCGGATTGCAGCCTTAGTAGAACTCCCGACTTTTACCTGACTTGCCCCGTCTTGTACCGCAACTCGCAAGATCAGCGCGGCCTGTGCTGGGGCTACCATTACCAGCCAAAACAACAGCGAAATCCAAAAGTAGCGTTTTTTTAATGTCGAAAGAACGGAAACAAAGAATACTCCTGGCTGCATTTGAAAATTTTCCTCCTATGCTGTACGAGTTTGAGAATTTTTAAGGGGAAGGGAAGGGAAGGGAAAAAGGAAGGGGAACGGAAGAAAGAAAAGGTTAGAATTGGGTTTGGCACTCTGTGCGCTTGTCAAAAATGATTTGAGCGACTAGATGTTCGCAGGAACAACGATTTATCCCGGTTCCTGCCTGCGACTATTTCCTTTATGTCGGATTGACCGCACTCTGGATATATGTAACATATTTTTTAAGACTTAATTGAGGTGATTTGACTCTTGCAGATTACATTTCTCGGAACTAGTTCCGGCGTCCCCACGCGATCGCGCAACGTTTCCAGCATCGCCCTCCGCTTGCCCCAGCGAGCGGAACTCTGGCTGTTTGACTGCGGCGAAGGAACTCAGCACCAGTTTCTCCGCAGCGACCTAAAAGTCAGCCAACTGAGCCGTATTTTCATCACTCACCTGCACGGCGACCACATTTTCGGCTTAATGGGTTTGCTGGCTAGCTGCGGTTTGGCGGGAAATGTCAAGCGCATCGATATTTACGGGCCTCCGGGACTTGAAGAATATTTGCAAGCTGGCGTTCGCTATTCTCAAACTCATTTTTCTTACCCGGTGAAAGTGCACAAAAGTCACGAGGGAGTCATCTATGAAGATGACGAATATATTGTTAGTTGCGGCCCTTTGAAGCACCGAGTTACTGCTTTTGGTTATCGAGTAACTGAGAAAGACCGTCCGGGACATTTTGATGTAGAAAAAGCGAAGGCTGCGGGTATTCCTTCGGGGCCACTTTACGGTCAGTTAAAACAAGGAAAGACGGTCAAGTTAGAGGACGGGCGACAGTTTAAAGGTACTGATTTTTGTGGCCCGGATCAAATCGGGCGCAAGTTTGTTTATTGTACAGACACAGTTTTTTGTGACGGGGCGGTGGAATTGGCGAAGGATGCTGATTTGTTGGTTCATGAAGCGACTTTTGCTCATCAAGATGCTCAAATGGCCTTCGATCGCCTGCATTCAACTTCGACAATGGCGGCTCAAGTGGCTTTGATTGCTGGGGCGAAACAGTTAATTATGACGCATTTTAGCCCGCGTTACGCTCCGGGGAATGCGATCGTCCTGGACGATTTGCTTGAGGAAGCGCAGGCAATTTTTCCGAATACGAAAATGGCCTATGACTTTTTGACTTACGAAGTGCCCAGACCACAGGAAGCTGGTGCACATTAGACGAGCAATTGCATTCAATCGCTTTCCAATCAGGAAATTATCTGCGTCGATCAGTGTTTATCTGCCTTACATCTGCGGTCGATCGATCTGTCAGAGACTCCGGCTGTGGTCGTGAACCCTTGTCAAGCCCAAAAGACCGATCGCCCCCAGCGACGGCCCAGGAGAGCCAATGGTTGCTACAATCGGGGAGGGTATATGTTGTGGCTAACACTACAGCCCGTAACCCTGAAAGCTAATAGCTAAATTATTAAAAATCTGCCTCTCCTGCCATGTTTAAAAATCTGCTAGGCGATCCCAACGCGCGCAAACTGAGAAAATTTCAGCCTTGGGTAGCTGATATCAATATTTTGGAAGAAGACTTCCGCGCACTCTCAGACGACGGCCTCAGAGGCAAAACGGCGGAGTTTCAAGAACGTCTGGCAAAAGCTAAATCTCTCAACGAGGAGAAAGAGATCCTAGACGAAATCTTGCCGGAAGCTTTTGCAGTGGTGCGGGAAGCGGGACAGCGGGTTTTGGGACTGCGCCACTTTGATGTCCAACTCCTCGGCGGCATCATCCTCCACAAAGGCCAAATTGCCGAAATGAAAACCGGTGAGGGCAAAACTCTGGTGGCGACGCTGCCGGCTTACCTTAACGCCCTCAAGGGTAAAGGGGTACACATCATCACCGTCAACGATTATCTCGCAAGGCGGGACGCGGAATGGATGGGACAGGTGCACCGATTCCTGGGATTGACTGTGGGACTGATTCAGCAGGGCATGGATCAGGTGGAACGAAAGAAAAATTATAGCTGCGATATTACCTACGCGACTAACAGCGAAGTCGGCTTTGATTATTTGCGCGACAACATGGCTACTGTCATGGAAGATGTAGTGCAGCGTCCTTTTAATTTCTGCGTGATTGACGAGGTTGACTCGGTGCTCATCGATGAAGCACGGACGCCTTTAATTATTTCCGGCCAGGTGGAACGCCCCAGTGAGAAGTATATGCGGGCGGCTGAGGTAGCTGCTGCTCTGAGAAAGGAAAATGAAGAACATTACGAGGTTGACGAAAAGGCTCGGAATGTGCTGTTGACCGATGAAGGCTTTGGTGAAGCTGAGCGGTTGTTGGGTGTTACGGATTTGTACGACCCGGCTGACCCTTGGGCGCATTACATTTTTAATGCGATTAAGGCGAAGGAATTGTTTATTAAGGATATTAACTACATCGTCACTCCCGATCGCGAAGTCGTGATTGTGGATGAGTTTACCGGCCGGGTGATGCCGGGACGGCGCTGGAGTGACGGTTTGCACCAGGCGATCGAAGCCAAGGAACGCGCGGATATTCAGCCGGAAACTCAGACGCTGGCGACAATTACTTATCAGAATTTCTTTTTGCTTTATCCGAAGCTGTCGGGGATGACTGGGACGGCGAAGACTGAGGAGACAGAGTTTGAGAAGATTTACAATCTGGAAGTGACGCTGATTCCCACTAACCGGATTACCAGCCGCACAGACCTTTCGGATATGGTTTACAAGGCGGAGGCTGGGAAGTGGAATGCGATCGCCCAAGACTGCGCGGAAATGCACGAAATCGGTCGGCCGGTGCTGGTTGGCACTACAAGCGTGGAAAAGTCGGAGTTGCTGTCGCGGCTGCTGCTGGAGCGCAAAATTCCTCACAATTTGCTCAACGCTAAACCGGAAAATGTGGAGCGGGAATCGGAAATTATTGCTCAAGCCGGACGCAAGGGTGCTGTGACGATCGCCACGAACATGGCCGGGCGCGGTACCGACATCATTTTGGGCGGTAATTCTGAGTACATGGGCCGCCTGAAGTTGCGGGAGTATTTGATGCCCCGGATCGTGCAACCCGAGGATGAGGACGGGTTTTCGCTAGTGCAAGTGCCCGGTATTGGCGGCCGCCCCGCACCTCAAGGTTTTGGTCAGACTGCGAAAAAAGTAAAGTCTTGGAAAGCTTCGGCGCAGATTTTCCCGACGCAGCTATCGAAAGATGCCGAGCAACTGCTCAAGGCGGCGGTGGAATTGGCGGTGAAAGAGTACGGGGAGCGATCGCTCTCGGAATTGCAAGCCGATGATATCGTGGCTGTAGCTTCGGAAAAAGCGCCGACAAAAGACCCGGTAATTCAAAAATTGCGGGAAGCTTACAATTTAACTCGCAGGGAGTACGATGCTTTTACCAGCACCGAACACGATGAAGTGGTGCAGTTGGGAGGCTTGCACGTTATCGGTACAGAACGCCACGAATCGCGCCGGATTGACAATCAGTTGCGCGGCCGGGCGGGACGCCAAGGAGACCCGGGTTCTACGCGGTTTTTCTTGAGTTTGGAAGACAATTTGCTGCGGATTTTCGGTGGCGAACGCGTGGCCGGTTTGATGAAGGCTTTCGGTGTTGAAGAAGATATGCCGATCGAATCTGGAATGCTGACTCGTTCCCTCGAAGGCGCTCAGAAAAAAGTGGAAACCTACTATTACGACATCCGCAAACAGGTATTTGAATACGACGAAGTGATGAACAATCAGCGTCGAGCAATCTATGCGGAACGCCGCCGAGTATTGGAAGGTTTGGACTCCAAGGAACAGGTAATTAAGTATGCCGAACAAACGATGGATGACATCGTGGGAGCATACATCAATCCCGATTTACCTTCGGAAGAATGGGAACTTGACAAACTTGTGAGCAAAGTGAAGGAATTTGTTTATCTGCTGGCTGACATGACACCGGATCAGCTAGAAGATTTGTCCGTTGAGGAAATCAAAACTTTCTTGCACGAACAAGTCCGCAACGCTTACGACATGAAAGAAGCGGAAGTTAATGCGATCCGAGCGGAATTGATGCGCGATGCTGAGCGGTTCTTTATTTTGCAGCAAATTGATACTTTGTGGCGGGAACACTTGCAGCAAATGGATGCTTTGCGCGAGTCTGTAGGGCTGCGCGGTTACGGTCAGAAAGACCCGCTGATCGAGTACAAAACTGAAGGTTACGAGCTGTTTTTGGACATGATGACGGATATCCGCCGCAATGTGGTTTATTCGCTGTTCCAGTTCCAGCCGCAGCCGGCAATGCAAGTTTCGCCAGAGATGGTTTGAAGATAGTTAACAGTCAACTGTTAACAGTTGACTGTTGCTGGTTTTCATGCTCTTCCTGGAAGTTGATTTTACACCACCCGTGTCATGGAAGAAGAATAAAAGAAGACCAAATACAGATATTCGCATTGAAATATTGTATAACCTGGAATTATGCCAACTATTTTACAAATAAGTTTTTACTCACATCTTACACCATTGTCAGCAACAGGCAAGATGCCTGTTCCACAAAAGATAAATTTTCTTGTGGAACAGGCATCTTGCCTGTTGCTAAAAAGCTAATTGAGAATGGTGCAATATCTCAGTTTTTACCGACTTTACTTTTACAGCCATGAACCAAATGAACCACCTCATGTTCATATTGACAGAGACAAATCATCGGTTAAATTTTGGTTGGAGCCAGTCAGCTTAGGAAACAACCTTGGTTTTAGTGCTAAAGAACTTCGTAAAATACAGTCGGTAGTACAAGAGAATCAACAAACGCTATTGGAGGCTTGGTATGGGTATTTTGGCGATTCGAGCGGACGAGAGAGTTAAGCACATTCATTTTACAGAAGAAACCATTAGTGTTGATTTGATGGATGGAAGAATCATTACCGTGCCTTTAATTTGGTATCCAAGATTGTTCCATGCAACGCCCGATCAAAGGGAAAAATGGGAAGTATGTGGAGGAGGCTACGGCATTCACTGGGAAGAAATTGATGAAGATATCAGTACAGAAGGAATGCTGCGAGGCGCACCGGCTCCGAGGCCTAAAATTACTCATTAGACCTCTTGCAAAAATCCTTTTAATCAAATTCTGGAACGGGCAAGATGCCCATTCCACAAGAAAAAAAATTTTGTGGGATGGGCAAGATGCCCATCCTAGTTATTTTTGCAAGAGGTCTATTAATTTCGATCGCTAGTTCACTTCTCCGCTTTCGTAATATAGCCTTTCTCACGTAAGAGATAAAGAAGGTATTTAAGCTAGATTTGAGATTAAAGCCAATCTTCTTGATCGCTTTTTTGTTTCCTGTAAACTTCACCTTTGGCGTGAATTTTACGGGTTTTTTCGTAAAGAGTTTCTTCGGTATGATTCCATTTTTGCAGGACTTTTTTTAAGTCCGATTGAATATCTCTAGCGCCGGGAAAGCCTCGGTAGCGAATTATTAATCTTGCTAATTCCGATAAATTGTAGTCGGTTGCTTCTCCTGCTATTAAAGTATCGACACTGGCTCGATCGCGCTTGTATTGCGGATGCTGCTGATCTTGATTTTTCGGTGCTAAATCCATGTTATTTGTCCGGAAAATATTTTTAAATTTTGTTTAAATAATCTTGTTTGCTGTTTTTGATACAAGCCCAGTATTTTCGCCTATATCTGGCTGTAGTTTTAAAGCTTTTTGTTGATAAATTAAACCTTCATTGGTTCGCCCTTGGTGTTCTAATACTTTGCCTAAGTTCCAATAAGCGGCGGCTAAATCTGGCTGCATAGCAATAGCTTTTTGATAGTACATTATGGCGTCATCCAGCAGGCCTTGTTTGTAAAACATACTGCCCAAATTAACATATGCTTCGACAAAATTTGGGTCGAATTCGATCGCCTTGGAGTAGGCGCGAATTGCCGCGTCTATTTTGCCTTGGGCTTGCAGGATATTGCCTAGAGTTTTGTAGGCGGCGGCGAAATTGGGTTGCTGGCGAAGTGCTTGGTAACAGGAGGCGATCGCCTCTACATATTTCTGTTGCGTATAATAAATTTCAGATATCTTGTTGAGTGGAACAGCCTCATCCGTCTTCAGGGCTAGTATTTTTTGATATTGAGCGATCGCCTCCTCAAGTTTTCCTGATTTCTGAAGGCTCTCGCCCGCTGAGAAATACTGCTCTACTAACTCGGAATTTGCGGTCATAGATTTTACTTTAACAGCCGAAACTACTTTACCACAAGTGTTAGTTAGCAACCGCGATTTCTAGGGATCTTCTGACTATTTAATATTTTAAATTTGTTTTTGTAGCAACATAAGCTGTGTTGCATCTAGATTGCCTATGGTATTAGAGAGGGAGAGGGTCCGATGGGGATCGGGGGAGAGGATTTGACGATTTTCGATCGGGACTCGAAATATACAATTTAAATGCACAACAGCTTAGGACTTACGCAATCATTCCAGGTATGGGGGCAACCACGGGGGGTTTGCCCCTACAAAACACTCACTATATATTTCGGAAGTGTTGATAGATAAATTAGCTAAATGTTCGATCGCCCTAGCTGTTCAAAAATTAATTGAACGGGCGATCGAACAAATCAAGGAGACAGTCGCCACACCTTAATCGTGTCGTCAAAACTGCCGCTGATCAGAGTCTTGTCTTGAGGATTAAAAGCCAATTCCACCCAAGTAGAATGACCCTTCAGCGTACCGGGTTCCCCGCCATCCATCGCCCACAGCTTGATAGTCCCGCTCAAATCGGCGCTGGCTAGCGTCTCGCCGTCGGGACTGAAAGCTAGAGACTGAATTCGATCGGCATGACCCCTAAAAGTCACCTCGCCCGAAGGCTGCGGCCCGTGTTCCGTGGTGATATCCCAAATCCTCACTGTATTGTCCCAACCGCCACTGCCCAAAATTTTACCATCCGGGCTGACAGTAAGAGCCGAAACAGCATCGGCGTGACCCGTGAGAGTCGCTTGGAATTCCCCAGTCTTCCAATTCCACATCTTGATAGTACCGTCGCCGTTGCCAGTAAAGAGAGTGTCTTTATAGGGACTGAAAGCCACCGAATGCACCTCATCAAAAACCCGCTTGAGAGTTTCCAACTCAGCCCCGCCTTCCACTTGCCACAGCTTCAAAGTTTTGTCCTTACCGACACTGGCGAGGGCCTGGCCGTCGGGACTGAAAACCACCGAGAACACGCCGTCTGCGTGTCCGTCCCAAGTCCGAATTAACTTGCCAGAATACAGATTCCACAATTTAATCGTACCGTCAGCGCTGCCGCTGGCGATCGTCCTGCCGTTGGGACTGACCGCCACCGACCACACAGGCCCCAAATGTCCTGCTAAAACCTTGAGCACCTTGCCGTGACGCTTGTGCAGCAGGCGAATTGTGCCGTCGTTATTCCCGCTGACTATCACGCGGCCGTTGGGAGTGACTGCTACCGACCAAACTGGATTTTTGTCCCGATCCGCCAGAGTGCGTACTGCGGGCACGGACTGCGATTCCTGACGGCTGAAATCCTGCATGGGAGGCGGATTGAACCGAATTTCGGGAATGCTAGAAGCAGGTTCAGAAGAAGTGAAAGCCTGCGGTGCAGGAGATGGCAAGCGAGAACTCAGCACTACCGACAGCAGGGCAACCGCCGTTCCTCCCCAAAGGGCTAAAGTCCACTTGGGTTTGCTGAGAATCACGTCTATCGGTGCCGGGCCGTGTTTCATGTCTGTGAGAATTGCCTCGGTCGATCGATAGCGTTTTGATGGTTCTCGCTGCACCATTTTATCCAGAATGCGGCCGAGTCGCGCCGAAACTGGTACTTTCAAATAATGCCTCCAAGCCCAACTGTCGGCTTTGATGTCAAACAAATCAAAGGGCGAAATTCCCGTTAACAAGTGAATGCAAGTGACGCCCAAACTGTAGATGTCGCTGCTCTTAATCGCTTGACCTTTAATTTGTTCCGGGGCCGCGTATTCGGCAGAACCTGTCACCGTTTCTGTTTTCAGCGGCCCGCTGTTTGCCGGAATTGCAGCGCCGAAATCGACTAAAACTAGCCCAGAGGCACTTTCCTGAGACACGGAATGTAAATCCTCTTTCCCTGCCAAAGCTGGGGATGCTTGGGGAGATTTGCGGTGAATAATATTGGACGG
Source organism: Microcoleus sp. A003_D6 (assembly GCF_036702825.1). Classification (NCBI taxonomy): domain Bacteria; kingdom Bacillati; phylum Cyanobacteriota; class Cyanophyceae; order Oscillatoriales; family Microcoleaceae; genus Microcoleus; species Microcoleus sp. A003_D6. The sequence continues at coordinate 25,202 of NZ_JAUBWA010000012.1, forward strand.
TTTGATATCTGCGTGAATCAGTTGATGTTCGTGAACAAATTGCAGGACTGGCAACAATTCGCTCAGCAGATACCAAACTTGAATTTCTTTAACAACACCTTTTTCTGAAAGCCGATCGGCCAAATTGCAGCCTTCGATGTATTCTTGCACTAAATACTGGCAGCCTTCGACTTCAAAAAATGCCAGCAGTTTCGGTATTTGCGGATGTTTCCCCACCTCGTCTAGAACTGAGGCAGACCCGCGAAATCTCCGGTTTTGCTGGTTTTGACCGTCCGCGGCTGCTGCCGATCCGCAGAACTGTTGAATGACGCAGCGGGGCGCAGAAGGTTGGTCTTCATCGACTGCTAAGAAGGTGCGGCAAGTGAGACTTTGACCGAGGGTGTGAAAGACTCGGTAGCGACCTTTTAGCAGCAAATTCGACTCGCAACTTTTGCAGACTGTCGCGCGATCGAGATTTTGGGGATTCGGGCAATGGGGATTGATGCAGTAACTCATTTGTCTTTCCGCTGGAGACCCCCGTCCGACATTATTGCTGGTGGGGGAGGAAAGCGGGGCGGTGCGTGCCGCTTCCTGTGGACAAATTAAATAATTGGAATCTTTGCTCGATCATAATTGTTTCCCAGATTTTCGCCACAATTGCTGCGGTCGATCGCGCGTAAATTATTGCTGACTTTCCTGCGAGCGAGGTTTAATAGGTCGATCGTACGGGCGGGCTCTCCTGCCCAACCCCTACTCCCCACAAGAAAATCATTCTTTGTGGAACAGGCATCTTGCCTGTTCTTGAGAATGGTGCAATATCTCAGTTGTTACCGAATTAAGCTATACTGTCACTGCGAATACTTGCATTGCGATCGCACCAAAGCAAGCGCGAGGCATTGCCAAATATCCGCGATTCTTTGTTCTATGGAGTCAATCTCAAACTGCAAATCTCCAATCCAATAACAGATTAAAACTTAGGCAAATTTTGCCAAACTAACTACTAACTTTTAACTATTACTTATGCCGTTAATTCGCGTCCCCAAACCTTGGGAAATTCTCGACTCCCAAATTACCCCAGAAACAGCCTTTCTCAACCGCCGCCGCTTCATGACAAATTTAATTGGCGCAGGCGTGACAGCTTCGCTGCTGCCGCTGACCGGCTGCAAAAGCAATACTAGCTCAAAAAATGCTTTGGAGCAAAGCTCAACCCAAGTATATTCGGGATTGAGCCGGAATCCTGCCTTTGCGAAAGTCGATCGGGCGATTACCGACGAAGCCTTAGCTACAAAATACAACAATTTTTACGAATACGGCGGCACAAAATCTATTTGGGAAGCTGCTCAAGCTTTGCCAACAGAAAACTGGAAAGTAGAAGTAGCCGGTTTAGTAAAAAATCCCCGCACTTATGATATTGACGACCTCTACAAAAAATTTCCCATCGAAGAAAGAGTTTATCGATTTCGCTGCGTAGAAGCGTGGGCGATGGTAGTTCCTTGGGTCGGATTTCCCATGAAATTGTTGATGGCTGATGTCGAACCGACATCGAACGCTAAATTCGTTCGTTTCACATCATTTTACGACCCCAAAATTACCAAAGGTGCAAGTGTATTTTCGCAATTTTATCCTTGGCCGTACACCGAGGGAATGCGAATCGAGGAAATGGCAAACGATTTAGCATTTTTTGCCACAGGCTTGTACGGCAGAAAACTACCCAAGCAAAATGGTGCACCGCTGCGGCAAGTAATTCCTTGGAAGTACGGTTTTAAGGGCGCAAAGTCGATCGTAAAAATTGAATTTGTCGAAAAACAGCCCGCCACTTTTTGGAATACAATCGGCCCCAACGAATACGCCTTTGAAGCAAATGTCGAACCAGACAAGCCGCACCCCAGATGGTCGCAGGCCAGCGAACGGGTAGTCGGCCCCGGTAACAGTTGGTCGTGGGAAACTCGCCCGACTTTGCCCTATAACGGTTACGGCGAATATGTGGCAAGTCTTTACAGTTAATTACAGCAAATTGTAGATCGAGGGCGGACACGCACCATCCACCGCCCCTACAAAAATCAGTTTCTCTCTTTCTCTTTCTCTGCGTTCTCTGCGGTAAAAAAATATTTCAGATTCACTTCAAAGAGATGAAATACAGGACACGGCAGTGCCGTTTCCCTACCCGATATCTGTAGAGAATTTTTGCTAAGTCAAAGTTAAGATTAAAATCCAAATTACTTTATTTGAGAGACGATCGAGTAAGTTAAAGAAAATTAAATCAGCGTTCATCAGCATTCATCAGCGGTTTAAAAAAAATATTTAAGCTTCATCTAAAATCTCAAATCAACTGACAAATTCCTCTACTCTCTGCCAAACTCGCTCCAATAAATCCGGCGTGCTAACATCAAACCATTCAATTTCAGGATAAGCCCGAAACCAAGTCCGCTGTCTCTTCGCAAATTGCCGCGTGTGCAAAATTGTTAATTCTTTGGCTTCTTCCAGCTTAATGTCACCCGCCAAATATTGTTTCATTTCCTGATATCCCAGCGTGTTTAACAGTGGCAAGTCGCAGCCGTATTTTTTACACAAATATTCTACTTCAGCTATCCAACCGCGTTCTAGCATTTGTTCGGTGCGCTGTTGGATACGATCGACCAAAACATCAATCTCACAATCCAACCCTATTTGTAAAATAGGATAATTGGGAGGATTTTCGCCCTGCTGCTCGGAAATAGAGCGACCCGTGACATAAAATACTTCCAGTGCTCTTAAAGTTCTGACGGAATCATTGAGGTGAATTTTCTCAGCGGCAGAGCGATCGACCTGCTGCAACATCGCGTAACATTGAGATTGTCCGAGTTCTGCAAGTTGCGATCGCAATTCGGGCATCGGCGCTACTCTCGGAATTTTCAAACCGCGCACGATCGATTTAATATATAAGCCCGTCCCACCAACCAACAACAGGGGAGGAGAAACAGGAAAATCGACATCAGCAATTAATTTTTGAGCTTGCTGTTGGTACTCTGCTAGTGTCAGAGTTTCTGTCGGATCGCAGATGTCAATCAAGTGATGCGGTACAGAAGTGCGATCGACCTTTGTAGGTTTTGCCGTTCCGATGTCAAATTCGCGGTACACTTGACGGGAGTCCGCACTCAGAATCGAGGATTGCAGCCTCTGAGCTACAGCCACAGCCACTCCCGACTTCCCCGTCGCCGTCGCCCCACAAATCGTAATTAATCTAGGCATAAGCTGTCGCACATTTCCCTATAAAAACTCTCAAATCCTCTCCTATCAATGCTTTCCCCTCTCTCGCTTCACTGATTCACCGCGCTGCGCCTGGGGAGTCGCGAAGCAATATCAAAACTATTCCCCTCCGTCCCCCTAATAAATTTCCATTCAGAAAGCCCTAGCATCGCCATTAACCGTTTTGTGCTATAATTTTAGAAGTTTTCCTATTTTAGAAGCTTTTGGGGCTTTAGACCTCATTATTGGAGCTATTTTTGTATGACCAGCAGCTACAGCGCCGACCAGATTCAAGTTCTCGAAGGTCTCGAAGCAGTCCGCAAACGACCGGGGATGTACATCGGTACCACCGGCCCGAAAGGACTCCACCATCTAGTTTACGAGGTTGTGGACAATTCCATTGATGAGGCGCTGGCTGGCCACTGCACTCACATCGAGATTGACATCAACGCCGACGGTTCCGTTACCGTGACAGACGACGGCCGGGGTATTCCGACCGGCATCGTTGCCAAGACTGGCAAATCGGGAATAGAAACAGTAATGACTGTACTCCACGCCGGCGGTAAATTTGGCGGTGGTGGCTACAAGGTTTCTGGAGGATTGCACGGTGTAGGTATTTCTGTTGTTAACGCGCTGTCCGAGTGGGTAGAAGTGACAGTTTGGCGCGACCAAAAAGAACATTTACAGCGCTACGAAAGAGGCAATCCAGTTACTGAACTTACTGCCAAGCCCAACAAAGGCAATCGCACTGGCACTTCAGTTTCTTTCTTGCCAGATACTCAAATATTTAGCACGGGCATTGAATTTGATTACACTATACTCGCGGGGCGCTTGCGAGAATTGGGTTACTTGAATGCGGGCGTTAAAATTACCTTTAGCGACCACCGTTTGGAACTGCTCAAAAGTAGCGAACCTCGCATCGAAACATACTGTTACGAGGGCGGAATCAAGGAATACATCGCCTACATGAACCGCGACAAGCAGCCCCTGCACGAAGAGGTGATCTACGTGCAAGGAGAACGCAACAACGTGCAGATAGAAGTGTCTTTGCAGTGGTGCGTCGATGCTTTTAGCAGCGACAACGTTCTCGGTTTTGCTAACAACATTCGGACGATCGACGGTGGTACACACTTAGAAGGTTTGAAGGCAGTCTTGACGCGGACGATGAATTCGATCGCCCGCAAGCGCAACAAAATCAAAGAAAACGAGCCCAACCTCGCAGGCGAAAACGTTCGCGAAGGTTTGACAGCAGTGATTTCGGTCAAAGTCCCAGACCCGGAATTTGAAGGTCAAACTAAAACTAAGCTAGGAAATACAGAAGTTCGGGGAATTGTCGATTCCTTGGTAGGCGAAGTATTGACCGAATATTTAGAGTTTCGCCCCCAAGTAGCTGACGCTATTTTGGAAAAAGCAATTCAGGCATTTAAGGCTGCTGAAGCTGCCCGCCGTGCCCGCGATTTAGTCCGCCGCAAATCGGTCTTAGAATCGTCTCCATTGCCCGGAAAACTGGCAGATTGCAGTTCCAGAGACCCGTCAAAATCGGAAATTTATCTTGTGGAAGGGGACTCGGCCGGCGGATCGGCAAAACAAGGGCGCGATCGCCAATTCCAAGCAATCCTGCCTTTGCGCGGTAAAATTCTCAACATTGAGAAAACAGACGATGCCAAAATCTACAAAAATAACGAAATTCAGTCGTTAATTACAGCCCTCGGTTTGGGCATCAAAGGCGAAGAATTCGATCCGGGTCAATTGCGGTATCACCACATCGTAATTATGACTGACGCTGACGTAGATGGGGCCCACATCCGCACGCTGTTGCTAACATTTTTCTACCGCTATCAGCGAGCACTTGTAGAACAAGGTTACATCTACATTGCTTGTCCTCCTCTCTATAAAGTGGAACGGGGACGCAATCATTACTACTGTTACAGCGAACGTGAAAGGAACAGTCTCATCCGCAATGAATTTCCGGCGAATGCTAACTATACCGTCCAGCGGTTCAAAGGTTTGGGCGAAATGATGCCGACACAGTTGTGGGATACAACGATGAACCCAGAAACTCGGACGCTGAAACGGGTGGAGATTGAAGACGCTGCTGAGGCCGATCGCATCTTTACGATCTTAATGGGCGATCGTGTCGCCCCCCGCCGCGAATTCATCGAAACCTACGGCCCCAAACTCAACCTCCTCGACTTGGACATCTAAGTTAGTTGACAGTTGGCAGTAGTCAGTTGACAGTTGGCAGTAGTCAGTAGCCATCGGTCATCAGTCATCAGTCATCAGTCATTCAGTAGCCATCAGTCATCAGCGACTAACTAATGACTAATGACTGATGATTCATCCTCGCCAGCAAACAACTGCCAACTGCCAACTGCCAACTGCCAACTGACTACTGACTACTTTTGTTATAAAAATTAATACAATCTCTCATCAAATCGATCTAAGGTAAATGCTTAGGTAATTTTGAGATTTTTGGCGCATCCATCAACTACCACAAAAATAGAAGGTTGGACAATATAGCGTCAGGAACCTCGGCCTTAAGGCACGAGGCTTGCGGGAGAAATCCGGTAAGCCATTCTGACCAGACTAAGGCTTAACTGCCTACGTTTTGAGAGTCACGACACCCCGTGGATGCGTAGCTAGTCAAGAGCTCTGTCCGAAGCAATTAAACAGTTCTAAGGTCACGCTTTACAGTGTTGCAGGTCTAACAAGTTCTCAAAACATTGACCGACAAGCTAACATTACCCCGCAAGGGAGGCTCTTTGGAGCAGAATACTATGCGTACAGGATTGGAAGATTTGAAACGGTAACTGTCCCGTTGAAAGTGCAACACAAAGGTACACCGACTCAACCAATTCGCCCGGCGGTAGTAAATCAAAAATGTAAAGCCGTCCTCAAAGGACGGGGTTTCTACCCAGAATTTTGATGAGCATCAATTTAGCTACCAAATTGCGTGAGGGAACGAAAAAGTCCCACACAATGGCAGAAAACGTCGGTTTTGTCAAGTGTTTTTTAAAAGGCGTTGTAGAAAAAACTTCTTACCGGAAGTTAGTAGGAAACCTCTACTTTGTCTACTCGGCAATGGAAGAGGAAATGGAACGCCAAAAGCAGCATCCGGTTGTTTCAAAAATTTACTTTTCCCAGTTGAATCGCAAACAAAGCTTAGAAAAAGATTTGTTTTACTACTACGGTGCGAATTGGCGCGAACAAGTAGCTCCGTCAGCCGCAGCAAAAGCTTATGTGGAGCGCATTCGCGAGATTTCGGCGATCGCACCGGAACTGTTAGTAGCTCACTCTTACACTCGCTACCTTGGCGATTTATCCGGCGGACAAATCCTGAAGGGAATTGCCCAGCGCGGGATGAATCTTTCCGACGGAGAAGGCACTGCTTTCTATGAATTCCAGGATATTCCTGATGAAAAAGAATTCAAGGCTAACTACCGTCAGGCAATGAATGAACTGCCGATTGACGAAGCAACAGCAGAGCGAATTGTTGACGAAGCTAATGCAGCTTTTGGCATGAACATGAAGATGTTCATGGAGTTAGAAGGCAATTTGATTAAAGCTGTCGGTCAGATGCTTTTCAATACCCTGACGCGGAAGCGCGGCGGCGGCAGTACCGAATTGGTTACTGCTGATTGAACCAATACTCATTGGCAATAATTTGAGCCTCGTTTAAGAGGAAAAACTTAAATCCTGGGGGTTTGATGGCTGCTTTTACAGTCACCAAAGCTCCGGGATTTTGCATGGCGGGCGATCGGCTTTTTAACTCACAACTCAACACTCACAACTCCAAGATATTTAACGCCCGATGCCGCGATTAGGAGGCTCCTCGTCCGGGACAGGCAAAGAAGTTGGCCTTACCTGCCGCTCCAAATACTTGCTCAAAGCGTAAGCGATATCCCCGCGAGTCATCGGCTTCAAAGGATTAATTTTATTAGTTCCGAGTTCCACATTAACAAACCCTTCATAAAGTGCAGTAGCCATAGACTTTCTAGCCCAATTAGGGATTTCGCCTGCATCTGGATACTTAGCTAAAATCTCGGCAACACTGGCGTCAGGAAACTGAAAAACCCCGTAAGCTTGAGCAAAAATCGCCAAAGCTTCAGCGCGAGTTACCCTTTGATTTGGAAAAAACAGTCCGTCGCGATATCCACTCATCGTGCCCGTTTTCAAAGCAGTTTGAATCGCACTGTAAGCCCAGTAACTCTTAGGTACGTCCGGCAATTCCCTATCCGGTTTCTGAGCAGTTTTCCGCCGTTCCAAACCAAAAGTTTTGACTAAAATTACCGCCAAATCGGCGCGGCTGAGAATGCCCTCAGCATTAAAATTGCCGATCGCATCTTTATTCATCAATCCTGCACTCACAACCCGGTCGATCGGGTCAATTATTTGTTGAGCTTTAACCGCCATTGGCACTCCTTGCACTATCGCGATCGCAAAAAAAACACATACTAACTTTTTCACGATTGATATTCCGGTATTTTATATTAAAATAAAACATTTGCTTCCGGCAAAGCGCCCTGCATTTTACCCAGCCAATCAATCAAATTATCCAACTGCTTTTGGGCGCTCAAAACTGCCATACCCCGAATAGTAACCTTCCCCTTGCTGTAGACAAAACGAGAGCGCAAATGTTCGGGCAAATTAGCCTTGAGCAAATTCCAAGCAGGTTCCTCCATCGGCGTTTCCAAAACAATGTGCTGCTTATTTTCCGGTTTAATGCGAGAAAAACCGATTTGCTTAGCGATTTGTTTGAGTTCGACAACCCGGATAAGTTGCTGGGCCGAAATAGGAATGGGGCCGTAGCGATCGCACCAATCGGCCCGAATCTGCTGCAACTCTTCTAGAGTATTAGCAGAAGCCACAGACCGGTAAGCGCTCATCTTTTGATCCAAATCCGCGATGTAATCAGCAGGAATAAACGCTGTCAAAGTGAGGTCGATTTGCGTGTCCTCCACTTTCGGAATTTCCTGACCCTTAATTTCGCGAATAGCTTCCTCTAACATTTCAGCATACAAATCAAAACCGATCGCCTCCATTTGACCCGACTGTTCAGTACCCAAAACATCACCCGAACCCCGAATTTCCATATCTCGGACGGCCAACTGATAGCCCGAACCCAACTGCGCGAACTCTTGAATTGCCCGCAGCCTCTGCCTTGCAGCATCCGACAGTTGGTTCTGCTTCGGATAAAACAGCCAAGCGTGAGCTTGAATCCCCGCGCGTCCCACCCGTCCCCGCAACTGGTATAGCTGACCCAAACCGAACCGCTGCGCGTCTTCAATCAAAATTGTATTGACTCGCGGAATATCCAAACCCGACTCAATAATCGTCGTGCACACCAAAATATCGAACTGGGCCGCGCTGAAAGTCAGCATGATAGATTCTAGTTCCGAAGCCTCCATTTGACCGTGGGCGATCGCAATTCTCGCCCCCGGAACCATCTCCTGCAACGTATCCGCCAACTCCTCAATCCCCTCAATCCGGGGCACCACATAAAACACCTGACCGCCCCTGTCCAACTCTTGACGAATTGCCGTCCGCACCGCTTCCAAATTGTAGGGGGATAAATGCGTCTGAATCGGACGCCGACTCGGTGGCGGAGTCGCAATCAAACTCATCTCGCGAATCCCCGACAGCGACATATACAAAGTGCGGGGAATCGGCGTTGCGGTGAGAGTCAGCACATCTACTTCAGTTTTCAAAGCTTTAATCGCTTCCTTTTGCTTGACCCCAAACCGCTGTTCTTCGTCCACCACCAACAAGCCTAAATCCCGAAATTTAATCGCTTTGCTCAAAACAGATTGAGTACCGACAATCACGTCTAACTCCCCAGTTGCCAAACGCTTGTGAATCTCCCGGCGTTCGGTTTCTGTGCGAAAGCGATTGAGCAAACCAACTTCTATCGGATAAGGAGAAAAACGCTCCGAGAGCGTGTGATAGTGCTGTTGGGTTAAAATCGTCGTCGGTGCGAGCAAAGCCACCTGCTTGCCCGCTGTAACCGCCTTAAAAATAGCTCTCAGAGCGACTTCTGTCTTGCCAAAACCGACATCGCCGCAGACCAGGCGATCCATCGGTCGATCGCCCTCCATGTCGCGTTTCACATCCTGAGTTGCCTTCAACTGATCCGGCGTTGGTTGGTAAGGAAAAGAATCCTCTAATTCTTGTTGCCAAGGCATATCGGGAGGAAAAGCATAACCTACTTGCTTAGCTCTTTTAGCATAAAGATTCAGCAAATCCACTGCCAATTTTTTAACAGCTTTGCGAACTTTTGTTTTAGTTTTTTCCCAAGTTTGACCAGTCAGTTTGTTGAGATCCGGTACTTTATCGCCTACAGTCCGAAACCTCGACAAAGCCCCCAACTGGTCGGCCGCCACCCTGAGAGTACCGTCAGCGTATTGCAGCACCAAATATTCGCGAGTTTCGCGATCGATCGTCAAGCGTTCCAACTTGAGAAACTTGCCCACTCCGTGCTGGCGGTGAACCACAAAATCGCCCGGACTCAGCTTGTTCGGGTCAACTTTTTTAGAAGCAGCGCGGCGGCGCTTGCGGACGTAGCTAAAAGTTGCCAGGGAATGCTGACCGTAAAATTCCCGATCGGTAATTAAAACTATCCGAAAAGTCGGCAGAATAAACCCTTCCAATTCTGCCAGCCCGCTGTACTTCAAGGCGACGGGAATGTGCTGCAACTGCAACTTGTCGATCGCCAAATAATCGCGCGGATTCACCACAAACTGAGCCGGACAGTCGTGTTCCGACAGCAGAGAAACCGATCGGCTCGGTTGAGCCGAAACCAGAAAAATGGTAAAACCCCGATCGCGCTCTTCCCTGAGCATTTGAGACAGCTTCGCAAATTGGTGAGGCATCACCGGCACGGGACGAGAAGCCAAATTGATCGCAGCCGGTAGCGGGTCGCCCTCTGTAGAGCTTTGAGCTTTTTTAGCAGTAGAATCTTCTGCCAATTCTGAAAGTTCAAGTCTGTCGAAAGCTGCGACATCTGCCATTGATTCAGCAAAAGTGCGGTGAATTTTCGGAACTTTCAAATTAGCAATTGGTAACTTTTCGGTTTCCCCACCCGCAACTTCCGTTTGCCGATCGCAATTTTCCCACTGTTCCTGTGCGTTCTCGAACCAGCGGTCGCTGTGAGCTTCGCACCCTTGGGGTTCGTCAACTACAACTAAAGTATTTTCGGGCAAATAATCCAACAAAGACGCAGGTTTCTCAAAAGCCAAACCCAACAGCCTGCGGACAAATTTTTCGGCTTCATTGTCTGTGTCAAGAGAGCCTATTTGGTTGATTTCGTCAAGATTTTTTTCTGCTAAAACCGCTTTAATAATTGCGTTAAAGTTAGTAGGAGTTAAAACTAACCGATCGACCTTATCGAGCGATCGCTGGTTCGAGGGATCGAACTCCCGCAGCCGATCCAAACTATCCCCGAACCACTCCAGCCGCACCGGCAACTCGGCAGCCACCGGAAACACATCGACAATATCGCCCCGGCGACTCCACTGGCCCTCCATTTCGACCAGAGTCACCCGATCGTACCCCATCGAGGCAAGTTGGCGGTCAAGTATCTTCGAGTCTTGAACCGCACCTCGATTCAGTGTCAGACAGTAGGGTTCAAAAGCACTTATAGGTGGCAAGTGAGGCTGGAGAGCTCTTTCTGTAGCTACAATCGCGATCGGCTTAGACGAATTGGCGATTTTTTCTTCCTTGTCTACCAAATCCGCCAGCACCTGCATTTGTCCCCAAGTCATTTCGTTCTCGTCGGAGTAAGATAGCTCGTAGGGCGAAGCCTCCGAAGTCGGGTAAAAATGTACGGTTTGCCAGCCCATCGCCTCTAAAGAGGCCACCCAGCGGCCGGCTTCTTCGAGAGTTGCCGTCACGGCCAATAAGTTTCGCCCCTCTTGCTGTGCGAGGGCGGAAGCTACCAAAGCTTTAGGCAAGCGGGCGATGCCGGACAGTTGCACGCAGTGATGCCGTTTGAGCTTGTTGAGAAGTTCTGTTGCTAGGGGCGATCGCCCCAGGGTACGAATTATCGAAGAGAAAGTCATCAAAAAGATGGGTAGAAACCCCGTCCTTCTAGGACGGCTTTATATTGTCTTTTTTTTTTTGATTACTACCGCCGGGCGAATTGGTTGAGTCGGTGTACTTTTGTGTTGCACTTTCAACGGGACAGTTACCGTTTCAAATCTTCCAATCCTGTACGCATAGTATTTGCTCACTCAGAGCCTCCCTTGCGGGGTAATGTTAGCTTGTCGGTCAATGTTTTTTAAGCTTTTTAGGCTAGCAGCACTGTTTCAGTGACCTTAGAACTGTTTAACCACTAGCGACAGAGCAGGGGACTAGCTTCGCATCCCAGGGTGTCGTGACTCAAAAAACGTAGTCCGCAAAGGACTTAGGCTGGTCAGGATGGCTTTCTAGATTTCTCTTTCAAGCCTCGTGCCTTCAGGCCGAGGTTCCTGACGCGGTGTTAATTTTAATCCCCGATGGGCGAAGGCTCTTCCTCGCTACCTACTAACTAAGTTCGATTGTACGACAAACATCTATCATTGCGGCGATCGGCTTTTGGTAATTCCACTGAACTGCGGGTAGATTTTTGCTACAGGTCTTCTCTAAATATCTCGAACTTGCGATCGCGATCGAGCCAGTTCCGTTAATATAGGGCCAGGTTGAGAAACAATTTCGATTTTGCGATCGAGATTCGCAGCTTCCAGACCTCTCCTGTGACTGCACCCAAAGACGGATACCCTGCCACGTACTCAAGTTGTGAAGATCGAAGAATTTTAGACATTAGGGAAATCCCCCAGATACTGGCGGCCTCGTCAATCTAAAATCTAAAATCTAAAATCTAAAATCGACTAACCGGGCACAGCGCTTTGCCGTTACTACCGAAAATTTTAGAAATGTCCCCAAGTACCGATATTCTGATTGTTCTCCTGCTGATTTTCCTCAATGGCTTGTTTGTGATGTCAGAGATGGCCATCATCTCTGTACGGAAGGTGAGACTGCAACAGATGGCCAACCAAGGTTCGATCAATGCCCGTGTAGCCTTGGATCTGGCTAATGCCCCCAATCAGTTCTTGCCGACAGTTCAAATCGGGATTACGATGCTGGCCATTCTGTCGGGCGCTTTCGGAGAAACGACAATTGCTAAAAGGGTAGAGCCTTTGTTGCGGCTGATTCCTGCCCTCGCGCCCTACTCTCAGACGATCGCCTCAGTAGTGGCAATTTTAACGATCACTTATCTGACCTTAATTATCGGCGAACTCGTGCCGAAGCGGCTGGCGCTCAACAACCCAGAGCCGATCGCCTCAAGCGTAGCAATTCCCATGCGAATGCTCTCAAAAATTGGCGCTCCTGCGGTTTATCTGTTAAGTTATTCCACTGACTTAGTGATGCGGATCATGGGGATTGTGCCTTCAACTGAACCGCAAGTTACAGAGGAAGAAATTAAAGTTTTAATCGAGCAAGGAACAGAGGCCGGAACCTTTGAAGAAGCCGAACAAGACATGGTAGAAAGAGTGTTTCGTTTGGGCGATCGGCGAGTCAGCGCCTTAATGACCCCGCGTCCCGATCTTACCTGGCTCGATCTAGATGATTCAGTGGAAGAAAACCGCCAAAAAATGCTCGGCAGCGGTCATTCTCGGTTTCCCGTGTGTCAGGGAGGACTCGACAACGTTGTCGGTTTAGTACACGTTACCGATATGCTGTCTCGGACTTTAACGGGTCAACCCCTGGACTTAAGCGCTTCTTTACGAAGACCGTTATTTGTACCCGAAAGCACGCGGGGTTTAAAAGTATTAGAACTTTTCAAACAATCTAGCAATCAAATTGCCTTGGTGGTAGACGAATACGGCGTCATTCAAGGATTGGTTACAGTCAACGACATTTTAGTCGAACTCGTTGGCGACTTTCCCTCGATTGAAGATGCTGACGAACCTCAAACCGTGCAGCGCGAAGACGGTTCTTGGCTGTTAGACGGAATGCTAGCAGTCGAAGATTTTTTTGAGCTGTTTGGAATCGAAGAGTCAGCCGAACACAAAGGAAGTTATCACACAATGGGCGGTTTTGTGATTACAAATTTGGGCAAAATTCCCACCGCAGCCGAGCATTTTGAATGGAACGGTTTGCGCGTGGAAGTAGTCGATATGGACGGCAACCGAGTTGATAAGATATTGGTAATGCCGATCGAGCCAACGGGCGATCGACCTAGAACCCAACCAAAAACCTAAAATTTGAACTCAGCGGTAAGGTGCGCATTGCGCACCCTACATCCACAATCAAGCGGATATTTCAGACTTACTTCTTTTTGCTTCTAGCCTCATCCTTCCGCAAAGATTCCAGAATAGAACTGCCCACATAATTGCTAAAAACCACCTCTCCAGCTTTATTGTAGTGGCAACAACTATCTACATAAACAGCATCTTTTGTCTTGTCGAACACATTAACCCCATTCAAAATATTAATATTATTTTTTTGTAAATTCGGTAATTTACTCAAAAGAGCCGGATATCCAAGTTCAACAGCCTTAGCATAAGGAGTCTCATTGTTAAAAGCAATTCGCTTCTCAGCTTCACCAAACACCCTTTTCGTCTGATAATATTGATTCGGCTGGAGAACTTGAAAATAAGGCACATTACTAGCAGACAATACTTTGTGCATAAAAATAGAACTTTTAGCCCAATTCCATGCCATTTGTTCAAAAGCTGCGGAATCCTCTAAAACCGACTTATTTTTATTAATATAAATCACGCTGCCTTCGTCATCTTGTTGATTTTGGCCGCGTTCTTTTTCAAACGCAACTACATCTTTGCGATAATTGTTGACTAAATTTTGAACGTACACCGAAGTCAAAGCATCGCACGCAGCGAAAGAGCAGTGTTGCAAACTTTCCAAACCCTGATTAATCTTAGTTTTATTTTCTTGAATTCTGAGAGTTGTTTGCATAGCCTTGGTAGAAAGGCTATTATTCGCCAAGCTAGTCAGCGGCAGAATGTGTTGAATGCTGGGCATCGCCAGATTAATTTGATTTTTATTGTTTAAATTAGAAAGTGCTACTTCATTAAAGCCATCTATGTTGACGACCATATCTAATTCTTGACCTAAAGCCAAAAAGTAGTTTAAAATTAGCAACTGCTGCGGCTGTTTGTAGCCTCCCGTAGCAAAAGACAAAATTACAAATTCTTTATCTTGTAAACCTGGCAACTGTTTCAGGTATTGAGGTAAAATTTTGTTTTGAATTTGAAAAATGGAATAATCGGAAGCCACGGAACCGCCAAAAATTCCGATAATAAATTGATTTTTCTTATTTTTTTTAAACGGGTAATCGTAAGGAGAGATAAATCCGTAGTTGTTAACCTTAAAACCAGGCCGAAAGTCAGCACTGGGTTGTTGAATAAACCCAAAGAAAGGATGAAATCTTTCGACAATAGACTGATTCAGCCGCACTCCTTCTAAATTAATTCCTAAATCCGACTTATTTTGCGTCTTTTCTCTAGTATAGAAAAATTGCTTGTGCTTGACAAAATACCATCCCAGGGAACCGAGTTCCACGAAAATAAGTAAAAGCGCGAAGTTAATCAAAGCAATTTTTAGGGTTTCTTGGGTTTTGCTAACAAACTTAAAATCTTTCATGAATATCTATTTCGACTCTCTTACTACTTTAATAATGGAACTAGACACATAGTTTGCCAATACTTCCTCTCCTACTGAATTATAGTGACAGCAGGCATCTTTGTAAACCGTCTCTTTTGTATTGTCGAAAATATTCACTGCGCTAAAAATATTAACCCGATCTTTTTGCAGATCGTCTACTTTGGACAACAGCACCGGATAACCTTTTTTCACCCCTTCAATGTAAGGACTCTTGTTGTCGATCGCGATTTCGTTTTCCTTGGCGGTAAACGCTCGCTTAGTGGGATAATACTGGTTGGGCTGGATAAAGTGAAAATAGGGGATATTTCTAGTTGATAAAATTTGATTCATCCCGATCGACGATTCGTACCACAGCGAGGCTATTTTGTCAAAAGCAGCGGCATCCGGCAAAACAAAGTCAGCTTTGGGAATATATACTATACCGCTATTTGCCGTCTCTGGGTTGGATTGTTTTACTTGTCGGTCGTACTTGACAACTGCTTGCTGGTAACTGTTGACTAATTGTCTCACTTGTAGCGAGGTAACAGCGTGACACAAAGCAAGTTGACAAGTTTGCAATTTGTCAATACCTGCTTTCAATTGTTTTTTGTTTTCGTTAATTTGCACGATCGAACTCATCGCTTCCGGTGACAAGTTGTTGTTGGCTAAACCAGTCAGAGGCTGTATGTGCTGAACGCTGGGCATTCCTATTTCTACTTGGGCTTTGTTGTTCAAATTTGACAGCGCTACTTCGTTAAAACCGTCAATATTGATGACTATATCTAACTCTTGACCCAAAGCCAGAAAGTAATTTAAAATTAATAATTGTTGGGGCTGCTTGTAGCCTCCATTGCCAAAGTTTAAAACAATAATTTCCTTGTTGGCAAATTCTGGATCGGTCTTCAATTTGTTAGAAAACCTTCGAGTCACGTATTCATCAACTGCAAAATTATTGGCAACTGAACCGCCAAAAACTCCGATAATAACTTGATTTTTATTGGTTTTTACAAACGGATATTCGTATAGTGAAAAAAAGCCCTCTTTGTTGACTTTTAACTTTAATTTTTCATTTGTGAAAGCACCTTGTTTGAGTACATATCCAAAAAGTGGGTGCAGTCTTTCTACGATAGATTCATCAAGTCTAATGCCGATTCTTTCAATATCTTCTACTACTTTTTCTTTGGCTTTAGTTCGGGTATAAAAAAACTGCTTTTGGTTGATAAAATAAAAAGCGAGCGACAAAGCTTCCAGACAAATAAAAGCGATCGCCAAATTGACAGCGATTAAAACCGATAGATTTTTGCCTTTTTTTAATAGCGTTGAATCTTTCATAAAATTAGACAAATTATGGTTGACGCTTTGGCAGTTGAGACTGCTTCAATTGTTGGCAGAAATTTTGGTTGATTTTGATGCTGGCCAGTCGGTGTCCGATTTCGTTCCAGTGTCCGCCGCAGGGTACAGAATTGTCAAAACCGTGGACGCAAACTTGATACTTTTCAGTATAACCTTGGAACTGCTCGGCTAAAGTTAATACCCGAAAACCCTCGCGCGCGCCCAATTTTTCCAGCCTCCTGTCGGGATAAAACAAATCCTGAATATTGTTTTCCTGCATAAACTTTTTGCGCTTCGCCGGATCGCGCTCGACTTGGATCGGATCGCCGATAACTACCAGCAAGAAATCAGCATTTTTCTGCACTACTTCATTCCGCATCGTCACAATCAAACCCTCCGTCACCCTCCAAGCATTTTCCCAAACAGCATTCTCCGGCGGCTTGAAATTCTTGGCACTCAAAGCCGTAAAATCCTCAGACAACTGCCGCTTTTTCCGCTCTAAATCCGCCTTTTTCACAACCTGCAAAATCCTGGAATTGCTGACAAGCCACCCCGGTAACTTGTCAACAAACGAAACAGCTTTCTCGTTGCGATCGATCGGCGCCAGATTGCGAAAAGACATATCCGGCACTAACTTACCGCTAGCATCATACACAAAAAATGGTCGGTAAAGGTCGTATTCCAATTTCGGCGAATTATTAATGACATCATTGCCAGTAAAAAAGGCAAGCACTACAATATCGGGATTGTAATCCCACACATTTTTTCGCAACATAACTAATTCTTGAGCTGTGCTGTAACCCTGCACTCCGAAATTAATTACCTCAACATTTTTTCTCCCCTTGATGGCCGCGCAATTGCCCAATTTTCGTTCCAATTTCGACCAGAAAGTTTGTTCGACAGGTACGTGAATTGCTTCGGTGAAAGAATCGCCCAAAACTGCCACCCGCAAGGTATTTGGAGGTTTTGCTTTTGTGTGTTCGCGATCGCGCAAACCCTCGCTATTCACCTGCACAAAACTCGCACCTTCCCCATTCCACTCGCCCGACACACCAGGTTTCAGCTTCCAGCCCAAGTTCGGATCGGAAGTGTGAAAACCAGTTGGCGCGGAGTCTGCGAAATCTCCTATTTTGGGATAGCCTTCAATCCTCGCAACTCGCAATCCAATTTCACCAATTATCACCCCCATCAATAAACCGCCGAGTGTCAAACCTAAATTGACACCCAAATTTTTCAACTTGCTCATTATTTCAAAACAGGGTGTAAATAAATGGAGCAATCACAGAACCCTGACTCAATACAATCAAAGCTCCCAAAAATACTAAAGTCACAATTAACGGCAGCAGCCAATACTTTTGGCGTTCTTTCATAAACGCCCACAAATCTTTGAGAAAGTCTAATGTTGATTCAAACACTTAGAAAGGACGCTCCATACTAACTTTTGTTCTTGCTTTACTCGGGACGCGGTAAGTATCCATTTTAGGATTGAGTTTCCGCCGCATAGCATCTTCACCAAATAGGCCTTTGATAACTCCCATCGGCCAAACTATCAGGTAAAAAACTATCCCTAGGACGATCGGCGTTTCGATTTTGTTGAGAATCAGTCCAAAGCGCATCCAAGCGTGATAAACGGGATTGAGCGATTTCGGCGCAACTAACGCTAACACAATTAGCACTGCGCCGACAATCCAGGGCCACCAAGGTATAGAATGCCGCCGCAGTAAAGGTACTGCTAAACCGAACAGCACTGCAATCAGCCCGCCAATTAGCAGTCCGAAATCGCGCAAGCCTTTTTTATCGAGTTTTTTAATTTCGTCGCTCATGGGGAAGAAGGAAGAGGGAAGAAGGAAGAGGGAAGAAGGAAGAGGGAAGAGGTATGAACAATCCTCTAAAACTCTTGATAAATCTCGCTTGTATCCGAGGCCCGATCCCCCTAAATCCCCCTTAAGAAGGGGGACTTTGACACTCTTGTCCCCCCCTTATTAAGGGGGGTTAGGGGGGATCGGGGTCTAATACTCAGACAGTAGACTGGCAGTACATTTGAGGTTAAGTTGAGGCTAATGGTTTTACTGGAAGTTTTTTCTATTATGAAAAAACTCCAAAAATTGCCCTTTTTGCTAATCGAGTTCAAATTCATTTTTCCAAGCATCATCTTGTTTCCAAGGAATTTGTTCGGACTTGGGAAGCAAGAAATTCTCTAAAACCAGATAGTCCATTTCCGTTCGCATGAAACAGCGGTAAGCATCCTCTGGAGTGCAAACAATGGGTTCGCCTCGCACGTTGAAAGAAGTATTTACGACAATCGAACAGCCCGATCGCTCTTCAAAATGACTGATTAAGTCATAGTAGCGAGGATTAGTTTCTTTGTGAACAGTTTGAATGCGAGCCGAGTAATCGACGTGGGTGACAGCCGGAATCTCCGATCGCGGAATGTTGAGCTTTTCAATGCCGAACAACTGCTCTTGTTCCGGAGTCATCGGAATGCGGAGACTGGATTTGACAGGTGCTACCAATAGCATATAAGGGCTGGAATGGTCAATCTCGAAATAATCCGCAACTCGTTCGGCCAAGATTGAGGGCGCAAAAGGTCGAAATGATTCCCGATATTTAATTTTCAGGTTCATCACGGACTGCATCTTAGCACTGCGGGGGTCGCCAACGATCGATCGACCGCCCAGAGCCCGCGGCCCAAATTCCATCCGCCCTTGGAACCATCCCACCACATTTCCCTGTTCCAAAATCTCAGCCAACTGCGGCATTAATTCGGCATCGTCCAATCGGTGATAGCTGGCTTTTACAGCATCCAAATATTCGAGAATTTCTGCGTCAGTAAACCTCGGCCCCAAATAAGAGCCGCGCATTCGATCGTGACAAGTTAAATGAGCAACAGACTTCGCCACAGTTGCCACCGCTTGGTTTGCAGCGAGAACTTCAGTCTTCTCCTCAACCGCTGCGTTTGCAGTGACAAGTTCAGTTTTGAGGGATTCTCTACTATTTGCTGTCGAGTTCGCGCTCGCAGTGCGAGTTTGTTCGCAATACTGATACCAAATCGCCAAAGCCGCGCCCAAAGCACCGCCAGCATCTCCCGCTGCCGGCTGAATCCAAATATCTTTGAAAATACCTTCCCGCAATAGTCTGCCGTTAGCAACGCAGTTGAGAGCAACGCCGCCTGCAAGACAAAGATAATCGACATTCAATTCTTTTTTAACTGTTCTGCAAAGCCGCAAAACAACTTCTTCGGTAACAACTTGAATGGAAGCGGCAATATCCATTTCCCGCTGAGTCAATTTTCCTTCAGCTTGACGCGGCGGCCCTTCAAACAGTTCGTCAAACTTCTTATTTGTCATGGTTAAGCCAACAGTATAGTTGAAATAATCCATGTTCAAACGAAAAGTTCCGTCATCTTTGAGGTCGATTAAATAGTTGAGAATCTTGTCTACATACTTGGGTTCGCCGTAAGGAGCTAAACCCATGAGTTTGTATTCGCCAGAGTTGACTTTGAAGCCGGTGTAATAGGTGAAAGCTGAATAAAGCAAACCCAAGGAGTGGGGGAAATCAATTTCCCACTGGGGAGTGAGTTCGTTACCATCTCCCAACCAAACTGAGGTTGTGGCCCACTCGCCCACGCCGTCGAGGCACAAAACGGCTGCTTTTTCAAAGGGGCTGGGAAAAAATGCCGATGCTGCGTGCGATTGGTGGTGTTCGGTAAATAGCAGAGATGGCAGTTTATTCGTTTTGCAGTTTGCTATTGCTGCCAGATCTCTTTTGAGCATGGTTTTGAGGTAAAGCTTTTCTTTGAGCCATATCGGCATGGCTGCTAGGAAAGAGCGAAAACCTTGGGGTGCGTAGGCTAAATAGGTTTCGAGAAGTCGCTCGAATTTGACTAAAGGTTTGTCGTAAAAGACTATGTGATCGAGTTCCCGCAAATCTATTTGCGCTTCTTTCAAGCAATAAGCGATCGCATTCTTGGGAAATCTGGCGTCGTGCTTTTTGCGGGAAAATCTTTCTTCCTGCGCTGCTGCTATAATTTCTCCGTCGCGAATTAAGGCTGCGGCGCTGTCGTGATAGTACGCCGAGATTCCAAGTATGTTCATTCGTCTCCTCACAAATCGCAATGCGTTTGTATCTGACTATTTAGAATAGCTATCGATTATAGCTGCTTAAGTGCAGATTGGGAATTGAGTTTTGCGATCGCCTTTAATTTTACGCACGATCGATGTCGGTGCAACGTCCTGGGGCGATCGGGTTTTTGAGAGCATCAAGCTAGCGCCGGCCAATCCTGCGCCCCCAAGCTCTGAAGTAAGTTGCCACCGGGAATTGATAAAATTCACCTACCAACCACAGCACGATGCCTAAATGCGACAAAAAAGCCAAGCCTGTCCAAGCTGCGGGCAGCCACGACAACCGGCTGCCGGGAACCGGGGGAAAATAGTAAGCTGAAAGTCCCAGCAAGGTAGTGGGAAGGAAGATTAGACCGATCGCTGCTGCAAAGTAGGGCCATCCGAATTCTACGCCTTCGAGGTGCGCTCCTATCCACTGTTTGCCGTTCCAGTGCCAAGTTACGGGCGGTTGGCGATCGGCCATTTGGAGCGATTGTCTTTCCACGCTTGCGGTATAAATGTGCTGGCAGAAGTTGCAAGCTAGGGCGTCCATCATCGGCATGGTAGAAATTTGACCGGTGCGGCACACGGGACAGGGATATGTATCTTGAGGGTTGAAAGGTCGGGTTGATTTTTTGAAAGTCTGCATGGATCGGGCTGTTTGTCAAGATATTGACATATCTTAACAGAGCGATCGGGCCTTGGGTCGGGCGGGTTTATGAGATTATTGATTAGACCTCTTGCAAAAATAGCTGGGACGGGCAAGATGCCCATCCCACAAAAAGTTTTTTTCTTGTGGAACGGGCATCTTGCCCGTTCCAAAATCTTACTTAAAAGGACTTTTGCAAGAGGTCTATTGCTACATTCTGACTGCAAAAGAGGCTGCTAATTCCCGTTCTGGTTCCATACCAACTGTGGGCGGCATGGAACGATTGGCTACCTGCTCGATTAATTGTAAGTGCTGCGGCAGCATTTTAACTAAACTATATCGTTCTAATGCTGTTTGACGGGCTTTGACGCGAATTTCTGCCATGCGGGTAGGATGGTCTAAAACTTCATCGATGCGATCGGCTACTTGTTTCGGCGAGAAGTAATCGACTAGCAAACCGTTTTCTCCATCCCGGATCACTTCTCTCACCGGCCCGGTGTCGGAACCGATTACTAAACATCCTGTGGATAAAGATTCAATCATCGACCAAGATAGCACGAAAGGTCTGGTCAAATAAACGTGTACGTCTGATGCTTGAATTACTTTTAAATACAGTCCGTAAGGTAGGGGGCCGACAAAGTGAACTCGCGACAAATCTAGGGGTACTTTTTTGAGCATATAGTCTTTGTAAGACTCGCCGTTGGGTAAAGAACGACCGTAACAAACTCTTTCGGAACCGACAATTACGACGTGACAGTTGGGGCGGCGTTCTTGCACATAGGCGATCGACTCAATGAACTCTGGAAAGCCGCGGTAAGGTTCCATGCCGCGCGATACGTAGGTGACAATTTCATCAACGCCGGACAAGTCTAAGTTGGGCAAAATTAGTTTAGCACCGGGGTCTGGTTTGAAGTAATCGGTGTCTACGCCGTCGTGGAGTACGGACAATTTTTGTTGTAATTCTGGGGGAAATTGCGATCGCTGCCAATAAGTGGGCGACAAACCCCAATCGCAAGAGTATAAATCGATCAGAATCGGCGCATTTTTGACTCGAATTCTGGCCATGTCGTCAACTGTTAAAGGTTCCGCCGGATCGAAATCTGCGTCGGAACCGATCGCATGATAAAACCACTCGAAATAACACAAAAGGGGCGTATTTGGGAAAGCTTCTTTGACAAACAGTGTCGGCCCCCAACCGGAATGTCCGCAGATAATATCGGGTACAAAACCGTCTGCTTTGAGTTGTTCGGCCATTCTAAATACGGCTTGTCCGTAGATGACGGCACTTTCTAAAGGGCGGACGTATTGGTGAGTTTGGGCGTTGGGTTCGCGGCTGGGGGTAAATGATGCTTTGCGAACACCGGGAATGTTCCATTCTGGGCGCTCGTTTTTAGTGCCGAAAACAATTTGATTTTTGGGATTTTCGCCTAAAGCCGTGATAATGTGGCGGTATTGGGCGGGGAAGTTGGGATGGAGAAATAATGCTTTCATTTGGCAGTTGGCAGTTGGCAGTTGGCAGTTGGCAGTTGGCAGTTGTCAGTTGGCCCGATTGCTTGTCAAAGGGTTGGCAGTTGTTAGTAGAAATTCAGTATTTAACTGCGAGTAAAAGCTTGGATTTTACTCCTTGTAGGGGGGTGCTTTGCATATCCAGACGCAATCTCGCGGTACTGAAGATGTGTTTTTTAGGATGATTTCATAGTTTAAATGGTTGAGAAATTTTTCCATAATTGTATCAGTCATGACTGAGAATGCAGTGCCATCTCTGCGTCCTAATAAGTTTTTTTCCCACTCGCCGGCAAATTTTTGCCACCCTAATTCGCTGAGAATATTGCCGTGGTGAAAAACGCAAATGCGATCGCCCCGCAGCAGTTTTGGAATTCGAGTGAGGTAGTTGAATATATCTACCGGCTCTACGTGTACCATTGTATCGTAACAAAAGCAGACATCGGCTGAACCTGGGGCGATGCCGTCTAATGTTAAACCGTCGAGTTTAACGTAAGAAACGCGATCGTCTCCCAAGCGCGATCGGGCGGCTTGCAGCATTTGACTGGAAATGTCGGCACAAATTAGCCGATCGCAATATTTCAGCAGCAGCGAACCGGTTTTTCCACCTCCGATACCAATTTCTAAAACCCGATGTTCTTTTTTGATGTACGGTGCGATAAATTGCTGTTCTATCAGCGCTTCGTATTCGGCTAAGGAGTTGGCCGCACCGGCAGCTTTACCTATCCATTCGTCGCCAATATGGGCAAGTTCGGAATTAGTTTTTTGCCACTGTTGGGCGTAACTGTCCCATGCCGTTTCATAATCTACTTTAGGCGGTATTATTTCCATTTTATTTGTTTTTTTGTCTCAGAATACACAAACAAAAATCACTTGAGAGTCCTCCCGGCAACTCCATTAAGATTGTTTCAATCTCAAGCAATAACTTTATTATTGTTTCACTCTTGGGTTCTCCGTCTGAAAGTCGATCGTGAGCTAAGAAAGGGTAAAGTTCGTGAAGCAACCCTCCACCGGCTAGATTCAAGACTTCCACATCAAAGTAGAATTCTAAAAACGGAAGTATCAGCTTTGACCGGACTGCTTCTGAAGGGTCTCTCCTAAATACTTCCTCAATACTTGGACTCGAAAATTTTTCAGTTGTTCCCGACTTTAGCGTGTAGTGAAAACAGTTGTAAATGCGATCGATCAAATCCACTTGAGCTTGATTATATATATTGTAGCAATCTCCTATGTATTCATTGACAATAAAATATCCATCGGTTTTTAAACATTTCCGAACTATTGATAAACATCGTTCTAGTTCTTTGACGTGATGCAGCGAACCAGAGCAAAAAACTAGATCGTATTTTTTATTCTCATCAATCTCAAACAAATTAAAGTCATCTTGATAAAAATTAATCTCTACTCCCGCTGCTGCGGCATCTTTTCTAGCAATTTCTAAAGAAATTTCTGAAAAGTCAAAGGCATCAATTTGAGTGACTAATCCTAATTTAGCCATCAAAATCTCGTGATTCCCCACACCGCAACCAATAGACAAAAGACGATCGAACCGTCGATTTTTCAAATATTTTTTGACTAACCAGGTTAGCCAGTAACCTTGAGTATTACCACCTGACAGCCGATGGTTTATAGCTTTTTCAATAATCGGATTAGACAACCAGTAACCTGGCTTCCCTATTCCGGCTGTTGGGTTAGTCTCCCAGTACATTTTAGCTGTTAATTCATTTGAGGTGTGCTCTTCTCTGATGCTCGAAAGTTGACGCCATAGTTTTTTACCATTGAATTTTGAACGATTACTTTTTAGTAGTAAAGTAAGCTTCTCTAAAAATTTGACCATAAGCTTGAGTCATTTCTGCAAAAGTATTCAACGACTCTAACACATATTTAGCATTTTCTGCTAAGCGCTGACGAAAAGATTTATCCTCCAATAAACTAATCAAAGCTGCAACTAATTCGTCCGGGCGATCCGGCGTATAAAACAAACCGTTAATTCCCGGTCTCACTTGTTCTTTAATCCCGAAAACAGGCGTTGTCACAATTGGCAAATCGCAGGCCATCGCCTCCAAAATCACTCTCGGAAAACTTTCTACGCGAGAAGTGCAAACAAAAATATCAGCCGCTTTATAATATTTTCCCGTCTCTCCAGTTTCCGGGACTACTGTCACTCTTTGCCGCAACTCTTCCGGCAATTCTCCCACCATATCGGCTAATTTGTTGCTGTAAATACTCGGCCGATCGCCCACAATGAAACACCTAATCTTATTGTGCCATTTCTCAGGCAAAAGTGAAAGTGCCTTAACTAAATCATGCTGGCCCTTGCGTTCGCATACCGTGCCCAGCAGCAAAAGTACCACATCTTCCGCTGCAACACCCAGACTTTTTCTAGCCAATTCAGAATTCTCCGAATTTTCCAGTTTCCTCAACTCTAAGCCGTTGTAAATCACTGTAAAATTGTGGTGGCTGTTGAGAGGCAAATACCTCTCCCGCGTTGCATCCGCCACAAAAATCACCTTGTAAGGAAAGCGAAAACACTCTAAAGCTCTCGCCGCAATCTCCGAACCAAACCTATTAAAATAAGTTTGCCAAGGTTCGCTTTCGTGGACGTTCCAAACCGCCGGAATTCCTAAGTGATGCGCCGCATCAACCATAAAGAAATTTTCTAAAGTATTGGCATAAATTGCATCAACTTTTAAACTTTCAATTTCCTTGCTAAAACTTCGTATAGCTTCATCGAAAGCATCGCGCTGATAGATGTGTTCGAGGGGATTGTCGCGCACAATGACTTCAATTCCCTGCTGTTCGTAAGCTTGACGCAGGGGCCCGTCTGTTGTGCAAAGTACGATCGGCAAAATCGCACCCTCAGCCGCCAATTTCACCGCGATTTCGTACTGATGCAGCGGCGCACCAGTGAAATCCAGCGAATTGCTGCACATCAAAACTTTGATAGGATGGATAGAATTGTTTGCTACTGACAACAAACCAGAATCATCAAATTTCAACTCTTCCTTATCCGTTACAAAATCCGTTGCCGAACCTTCTTCCTTCATAAAAAACCGTCGGGGTTGAATATGAAAATACTCATCTTCTAAAGACAAGTGAGGACTGTAAAAACTGTCATTTTTCCCCGCATACTTGCGCCTAAAAGCCGCCACTTCTTGAGGATTGTCAGTAAAACCCCTAGAAGTTCCCTCTTTGTGCAACAATTCCGCATCGGGACAGTAAACGCAGCGATAACCCCGTTCTAAAAGCCGATATCCGTAATCTGCATCATTGTAAGCAACAGCAAAATTCTCCTCATCAAAACCGCCCAATTCTAAAAACAATTGACGCGGAGTAATCATGCAAGCCGCTGTTACCGCAGAGTAATTTCGCGTCACCATCGCTTGAGAAAGATAGCCTCGATTGTCGCTATTCATCAGCTTAAAAGCGTGACCCGCCAAACCGTGATGCAGCCCGTGAATTACGCCCGCGTGCTGAATTCTGCCGTCTGGATATAAAAGCCTCGCGCCGACTGCACCCACAGCGGGAATTTGAGCGTATCCCACCATTTGACTCAGCCAGCGCGGGTTAATTACCTCAGTATCGTTGTTCAAAAACAAGACATATTCGCTATCCACTTGTTCGGCAGCGCGGTTATTAATTGCTGCAAAACTAAACTTGCCACCAGGATTTTTGATTCGCAAAACTTGGCAATTTAATTGTTTTAAATATTCCAGAGTTTTCGGATCGTCGCTTTCGTTGTCGATGACGGCAACTTGATAATTTGTGTATGTTGTAGTATCTAGAGAATCCAGACAGGATTTCAGCAATTTGAGCTGATTTTTAGTAGGAATTATTACCGTTACTGATGGGCCGTTATTCGGGAAATCCTGGGAAAATATGCCCAAATTTTCTTTAATTGCCCATTCGTGCTGAGCAACATTACCGTTAATTTTTCTGCGGTTTAGTGCGTCTTGAATGGCTTTTTGACCTGCGGCAAAACTGGCGGGTTTCGCGGCCCCAGATATGGCTGTAGAACCGGGTGCTGTTCGCCAGTGATACAGCACTAGCGGCAAATGCGCGACGTGGCGAGAAATTTCAGTTGCTCTCAAGGCAAAATCGTAATCTTGCGAGCCTTCAAAACCTATCCGCAAACCGCTTATTTGTTCAAAAATGTGTTTTCTTACGGCGCACAAATGACCGAGATACATATAGGAAAGCAACAGTTCCGGCGACCATTCCGGTTTGAATTGCGGGGCGAATCGGCGACCTTTGGTGTCGATTTTGTCGTCGTCCGAGTAGAGAAAATCGGTGGTTGGATGCGCGGCAAAATATAAGGCGACTTCGCCTAATGCGTCGGGAGTTAGTTCGTCGTCGTTGTCTAAAAACAGGATGATGTCGCCCGTTGCGAGTTCCGCTGCGCTGTTGGTGGCGGCGCTGATATTCCCGTTTTCATTGCGGAATTTTAAGAGAATGCGATCGTCCTTTTGAACCCAGTTTTTCAAAGTGTCAGCAACAGTGAAATCGGTGCTGCAATCGTCGGCAATGCAGAGTTCCCAGTTTTGATATACTTGATTGATTACGCTGTCGATCGCGCTTTCGAGAAAATCTATCTGCGGGTTGTAAACTGGCATCACCACCGAGATTTTTGGCAGCGGTTCCCGGCAGGATTTTAACCGAGAAATTAAGTAATTGCGCGCGCGATCGTTCCACTGATTCACTGCCAGCCAAGCGTCGTACCTATCAATCGGTTTCGGAACCACAAAACCCGCAGGTGGCTGCAAATCCCCAGGCACAGCAAACTGTTTTTGCTGCCGGTAAATCTTCCCCAACTGGCGAATCACCCTCACAATTTCCCAAGGCATCGGTACAATTCTGCCGAGACGCTGTTTTCTCTCCGCCGCCCGCTGCCGGATTGCCTCTATAAAAATCGAAAACTCCTCAAACTTATCAGCACTTCGCTGCCAGATATGGTAGCGCCGCACGGTCAATTTTTTCGGCGCTTGAAAATACAAAATTTCCCCAGTTTCTAACTCAGCTTGGAGAGAAACGTGCCATTCACCAGGAGGCAAATCGACAAGGGCTTCAAAACCGCTTTCCGAACTGTTAACCCAGTCGGGAAACACTTCGCCGACATCTTTTCGGCGCAAGCCGTAGGCGCATTCTACAGAAGTATCGCCGCACAAAAAACTTAATTTAACAATTTTGCGATCGTGGTGGCAGCACCAACCTGCAAACAAAATTTGACCCTGACGCTGTTCCCACACCACCGGTACATCTAACGATGCTTGAATCGTGGAAACTAACAGCGGATAAGTGGCAAAAAGATGCCATTTACCTCGCTCGTCTTGCGCTTCCAGCAGCACTTTGTGTCGTCCCGCAGGCGCTTCCAACTCAATTGTAAAACCAGAGGTTTTCGCAGCTGTAACATTAGATTTTGCTGGCGCTATATCGTTTCTTTCTATGCCGTAAACAGCCGAGAAACTATTATTTTCAATTCGCGCTCTGACTGCTTTTATCTGCTTTTTTGTGTTAAAAACCCAGCCCACAATTAGCAGGCTTGAATCGCAAACTTGCCAAGTAGTGGGTTGGTCTAACGAAAAAATAAATATTGGGAAAAAATCGCGGATTCGGCGCTGAAAAATCGACCATTGTTCTTTTATTTGCCACAAGCCAGAAGACTTGATTGCAGCCATCTCGGCCTGGAGTCTTTCTGTTTTGTGGCGCGATTGTTCTAAATCTTCCAGAGTTTCCTTTAATTTTTCCTGAGTCTGACTTTGTACTGTTTCCAACCACAATAACTCAGCTAATTTTTGGTCTAATTTAAATTCTTTTTCTTCAAATTGTACCTGGGTTTTCCCTAATTTTGCTTCTAATTCCAATACTTTCTCTAAAGCTGTTTGAAATTGCGTTTCTTTGCCGGCAAGCTGTACCTGAGTTTCCCCTAATTCTGTTTCTAATCCGAGGAGTTTCGTTAAGGCTTCTTGAAATTGAGATTCTTTGCCGTCAAGCTGTACTTGAGTTTCTCCTAATTCTGTTTCTAATTTCAAGACTTTTGTTAAGGCTTCTTGAAATTGCGATTCTTGACCGTCAAGCTGTACCTGAGTTTCTCCTAATTCTGCTTCTAATTCGAGCAGTTTTGCTAAGGCTTCTTGAAATTGAGATTCTTTGCCGTCAAGCTGTACTTGAGTTTCTCCTAATTTTGTCTCTAATCCCAACACTTTCGCCTGAGCGTGGTGAAATTGTTCTTGCCACTGTTTGACTTCGGAATTGCTGTTTTTTTGCTGTTTTTCCAGCAAGCGGATTTTTAGCCAATCTTCAAAAGGCCAGACAGGAGATGCTGGAAAATGAATAACTTTGTCGATCGCACTTTTCGATTCGCTGCTCAGATTTCCTGCTTGGGTTTCCAAAAATTGATAGATTTCTAATGCTTCGGGAAAATATTCTTCTATTAAACTCGGTCTGTGACTTTTGACAATATCGTTGACTAATAAAGATTCTTCAAAATTGCTGCCCGGTATTGCACCTAAATTAACATTAAATTTTCCGTTAACTCGATCGATGAAAAGTTCGGGAGTATTGCCGATCGGGTAAACGTTCGCTAGCAGACAGCGATCGGGAAAACGTTCGTACAATTCTAAGACTTTTTGATTGTAGTGAATCCACATTTTTACTGCCATTTCGGGATTGTGCAGCAAGCTGACATCGGTTCCCCGGCGGTATAGGGAATCGACTACTTCCCAGGGCGATCGGTAAACGCAGATAAAATTAGCTTCGGGAAGCAAAGTTAACCAAAAATCCCAAAAAAGGGCTGTTCGCGGGTCTTTCCAACCCCAATGTTTGTTTGTTTTTTGATTGTCGGCAATTAATTTTTTGGCGATTTCCACGTATTCTGCTGCTACCGGAATCGTTTGTTCAAACGTACAGCCGAGTTCATCTATGCCGTGCGATCGCAAAACACTTTTGTGGAAATCCACAAAATCAGCATTCTCGAAATGACCTTTCACATTTCCTTCCGCCGGGCCCACTAACTTTTTGCCAATATCAACACCGACTTTCTGAAACAAAGAAGCCGTTAAAGACGTACCGGAACGGTGCATTCCGGTAACAATAAAAACCGACGGTTTGCTGTCATTTGTACTCACAATTTCTCTCCCTCGCCCTAATTCCCACACCAAATTTACTCGCTACTCTCCCGCTAAGCCGATCGACCGCCTGACTTGAAACCACGCGCTTCTCAGCTTCCAGAACTTGCTGCTTTCCATTGCCAAAACTCGATTGTGCGATCGCTCTAATTCTTGCTTGACATTAATTAGCTGATTTTGAGTTTGCTCCAACTGCGTTTGGACAGATACTAACTGATTTTGAGTTTGCTCCAACTGCGTGTGAACTGCAATTAATTGAGTTTTAGATTCTTCCACCTGCGTTTGAGATTCTTCCAACTTTGTTTGAGCAATCATTAACTTGCTTTGACTTTGCTCCCATTCTATCTTAGCCGAAGCTAACTGAGTCTCTATCAATTTGAGTTTTGTCTGAGTAGACCCCAACAAAGACTGCGATTGCCTTTGGTTAACCAGCGATTTAACGGTGCAATTTTCCAGAATCCATTCCCAACCGTAGTTATTGATTGCTTTGACTGTTAACACATCCTCCAGCCCTACAGTGTTTTTCGGTAAATAACAGTTCCAACCAGACTGCAAAGCCACATCTGTTTCAAAATATCCAGCTACATCCGGGCGATCGTAAAAAGGCTCGCACCTCTGCACAACCTCACCGTTTACCAGCACTTGCAGATCCTCAATTCGACCGTCTAGGTTCACATCCGCCGCCCATCCTTCCAGATACAAATTCTCCTTATTTGTAAAAGCAGCAACATCAATATATCCTTCTGGGTGGTGATTGAATTTCAACTCTGAAAAATCTCTAACTAGCTCATTTGTGACAACATACAAATCCTGAAACCTGCATATGCCTTTTTTAATCCGGTGAACAAAAGCTTTGCCTCCGCTAACTTCCGCGATAAGTTCTCTCACAAAATTTTCTGTTACATAAGTTGTGCCGTATTCCTCCTTATCTAAAGACTGACTTTCGCTTTGAGCGCTAAACAAAATACCGTTGGCAGGCATTTCTATGTGAGGTGGCAGCAAACACTCATCGTGAACGCTGAACATCAAAATGCCGTTAGGAGTCAACAAATCATATAAATTTTGCAGCCAACTTGTAAAAGTTCTTTCCGGCATATGGCTGAAAAAAGAATTAGCCAGAATGCAGTCAAACTTGCGGTCAATTAAATAATTTTCCGGTTTTCCAGTTGAGACAATACCGTTGACGCCCAAGTATTCAGTTTGAAACTTAACCGCGTTAGCATAAATATCAGAAACCCAAATTCGTTCCGGCGGCATTTCCTGAATCAAAAACCGGGTAAATCGACCGTAACCGCAGGCAAAATCTAGAAAATAGGGTACATTTTCAAAACTGCCAAAATGCCATTCCACAACTTGTTTAACCGTATCCAAGATGCGGCGCCCGATCGCATAATACCGCACCAAAGCCCGATCGCGATCGTCTTTGACATTGCTCAAGCTGAACAAATACATTTCATCGTCTTCGCAGATATTCAATTTAAAATTTTCGGGAAACTTAGCCCGATCTCGAATAAATGCTTTGATTACGGGATTTTCGACTAAATCTAAATTGATATCGCTCATTGTTTTTACAAAATTTTAGATAACCTCAGTTGATTGCTCTTGCACTAGAGAATCAGCATTAACAACAGTTAAACACGGTTCGATCAGCAAGTCAACGATGCCGTTACCGCAGGACTCAGTACAAGACTGAACTCTAAACATCGCCACATCCACACAGCGATCCAGATAAGTCAAATCTCCATCTACCGTTCCCACAACCCCAGCATTCAGAAAATAAACCCCCGGATTCAGCAAACATTTAAACTGAAACTTCACTACAATTGTCGTTCCCGCTTCCACATACCTAACTGACTGAGTAGAACCCTTCAAAGAAGCACCCGCCAACTCAAAACCGCTAATCGTTTTAATCAACATTCCAAACCTAACTTTGGAAGTTGACCGCGAGAAAGTGACAGAGTAAGTGTAAATATAATCTTGACGACCGATCAAGTGATTTACCACATTTCCCTTCAGCGTCTCGATGCGGGGGTTGATAATTTCCGCTCCGCGAGACGGATACCTCACCGTATTCGACGGTATCATCCCCGGATCGTAAAATTCATCGTAATATTCCTTGGGTTTGGAGAGATGTTGATCGGGTTTAACTTCCCTCTTTGTGCTTTCTAAATTAGCATCCTGAAGGTTGTCTTGACTTTCCTGTTTTGTCAGTTGGTTCAGAGCTCGAATATCTGACTTCAACCCCAGAACTTGATCCGGATCGGCATAAATCAGCTTTTGATACTTAGAAATTACCACCTTCGGCGTGTGAGCGAGCAGCAATTCTCCGCTATCCATTAAAATCGCCGACGTACAAAGTTGCACCACAGAAGTAGCAGCGTGAGAAACAAATAAAATCGTTCCGCCACTTTCCTGAATGCTTTGCAAGCGGGCAAAACATTTGCGCTGAAAAGCTTCGTCGCCCACCGAAAGCGCCTCGTCAACCACCAAAATATCCGGCTCGACGCTAGTCGCAACGGCAAAAGCCAGCCTGACAAACATACCGCTAGAATAAGTTTTGACTGGCTGGTCGATGAAATCCCCAATATCAGCAAAAGCAGCTATATCGTCAAATTTTTCTTCAGTTTCTTTTTGATTGAATCCCAGTAACTGAGCGTTAAAAAACACATTTTGCCGCCCGGTAAATTCCGGGTTAAACCCGCTTCCGAGTTCCAACAAAGCGGAGACTCGCCCTTTAACATCGACGCTTCCTGCGGTAGGCGTCAGCGTCCCCACAATTATTTGCAGGAGAGTGCTTTTTCCCGAACCGTTGCGACCGACAACTCCCAGGGTTTGTCCTTGAGGAATTTCCAGATTGATGTCGTGGAGAGCCCAAAATTCGTCAGCAAGTTTTTTGCTGGGGTAAATAATTTCCTTTAAGCGGTCTCCCGGACGATCGTACCGCTTAAAGCATTTGGAAACATTTTTTAGTGAAATTACATTTTCTGTCATTGGCGGCAGTCAATCGATTTTAGATTTTAGATTTTAGATTTTAGATTTTAGATTTTAGATTGACTTTACAGCATATTCCAGGTTCATAAAGTACATTAGCAGCTATATTGTGTGGTGTTAATCTGTAGGGTGCGTCGCTACGAGATATTGGATAAAACTTGCAGATTGTTGATGGCGACGCACCTTACTTGCTAGAAAATTGTGTGTACTACATATACATAGAATATGCTGTATATCTAAAACAAATTTACAGCATATCTAAAACAAATTTACAGCACGTCAGCAAAAGCGGGACGCAAACGCCGGTAAACCGCAAAACCTGCACAAAATACAGCAGCAGAAATTAGCGTGGCGACACCCCATTCGCCCCAATGCTTAACTTCTCCAAGCAGTATGAGGTCTCGATAAACCTCCGAGATGGCGGCCATTGGATTCAGCCAAAATATCCACACTCGCCACTCTTCGGGGATTACTGATGCTGGGTAGACGATCGGCGTCAAATAAAACCAAAAATTTAGAATAACACCTAATGTCTGAGGAATGTCTCGCAAAAACACCGTCAAGCCCGCTGTCAAATATCCCAAACCCGCTGTCAGCAGCAACTGAGGAACCCAAACCAGCGGCAGCAAGCATAAAGTAGCGTTGAGCTTTTGCGAGGACACTGCCACTATGACAATCAAAGCTGCTAAACCCAGAGAACTTTCAATAAAAGCTGTAAAAATCGGTACTAGCGGCAGCAAACCGAGGGGAAATACCACTTTTTTGACTAAATTCGGCTGCCCCACCACCGATACTCCCGACTTGATCAAACCGCTGGTGAAGGCACTCCAAGGCAGCAAACCTGCAAACAGCCAGACTCCAAATGTAATGTCGCTGTTTTCCGGGAACCCTGCAAGGCTGAGCTTTACCTTGAGGACGATCGAGAATACATAAGTGTAAATCACTAATTGCGATAGCTGATTCAGCAGCGGCCACAAATTGCCCAGAATCGAGCCTTTGTATTGAGCTTCCAAGTCCCGGCGCACCAATGTTGCCAGCAGATTCAGCTTCGCCCAGCGCTGTTCGCGTGTACTTCTGGGCAGCCTGCCGCCCAGCCTTCGGGCTTTTTGGGCAACTCCTTTCACAGTTCTCTGCAATTTTTTCGCCCTCGTTCACTACCTTCACACCTAAATCAGCTCAAGCTACGATTGTGCAGCTTTTGCTAAACCGCAATTATTCCACAGCCCCGCCGCTTTGATCAAGCATCTGCCACCAAGGCTTCGGCTTCTTGCTTCTTGCTTCTTGCTTGTTTCCTCTTCCTTCGGAGGTTATTTTACAGCGCCGATCGCACTGCCGAACCGATCGCTAGTTTTTGCTCGCTGTCGTAGCCCCACCGCTGGAAAAATTCCTCATACTCGCCGCCGGCACTCTGCAAACTTGCTAGCATTTGCGACGCTATAGTTTGACAGGCGGGCATTTGCAGGATTTGAATTAAATTGCGCGATCGCTCCTGCACTCTAGCAGAACCGGCCGCCCTTTCCTCGCTTTGATGGCGCGAATGATACACGACCATTGCCGCCGACATCGCCAAATTTTTCACCAGCAGTTCTGCTACGATCTCAGGAGCCGATCGCAGCGCCTCGATTACTCCGGGTGACGGCCGATCTGCTTCCTGTCGATCGTCCGTCAGATAAGTAACAAAAAACCCCCTAGCGCCGTTCTGTGTTTTCACCAGAGAAGCCACAGCTTGCTCGATAAGAGGCTGTGAAAGTTGATCGGCCTCAATTTGGGACAATAAAGATTGAGTCAGCTCGATCGCGCCCTCAAAAGTTATGCTTTCCGGTGCTAATAAAGAAGATGGAATACTCATAACGAGCTCAATAATTGTAAAGATTCTGCTAACAATTGTAAACAATTCCCGCTGCCCGATCGCAGATAAATATGGCAATTATCTCCTCCAAACAACAGCCGCCCGACCCAAATCTACCCGAAGACATAGCCCCGGCCCGTCGCAAAAAAGCCGCCAAACCCCCGGCGGCGGAATCTTTGCTAGAATCGCAAGAACTACCCGAAGAAATCAACAGCAAACAAGACGACAAAATCCGACCCCAGCGGTTAGCTGAATACATCGGACAAAAAGACTTGAGAGAAGTTTTGGCGATCGCAATTGCAGCGGCCAAATCCCGCGGCGAACCTATGGATCACCTGTTACTGTACGGGCCGCCAGGGTTAGGGAAAACCACAATGTCGCTAATTCTGGCAGCAGAAATGGAAGTTGAATGCAAAATTACCACCGCCCCCGCCCTAGAAAAACCGCGAGATATTGTCGGATTGCTGATCAACCTCAAAGCAGGCGACGTGCTGTTTATCGACGAAATTCACCGCTTATCTAAAGTTACAGAAGAAATCCTCTATCCGGCGATGGAAGACTGCCGCTTAGATATTACGATCGGGCAAGGAAAAACCGCAAAAATCCGCAGCATACCCCTGAAACCGTTTACTTTAGTAGGAGCAACAACCAAAGTCGGTTCTCTGACATCTCCATTGCGCGATCGCTTCGGCTTGATCCAAAGATTGCGCTACTACGAAATAGACGAACTCAGTCTAATTGTCCAAAGAACCGCCCAAGTTCTCGACACTCAAATCACCCCAGAAGGAGCCACAGAAATTGCCCGCCGAGCTCGCGGAACGCCCCGGATCGCTAACCGCTTGCTGCGGCGAGTTAGAGACTACAGTCAAGTCAAAAACTTAAAGCCAATTGATGCCGAAGTTGCCTCACTCGCCCTGGAATTATTCAACGTCGATCCGCTAGGTTTAGATTGGACAGATCGGCGAATTTTGACAGCAATGATTGAGAACTTTAACGGCGGCCCAGTGGGCTTAGAAACCCTCGCAGCTTCTACAGGAGAAGACACTCAAACCATTGAGGATGTATACGAACCTTATTTAATGCAAATCGGATTTTTGCAGCGGACAAGTCGCGGGAGAATGGTAACGGTTGCTGCTAGAAAACACTTGGGTTTTATTGAATAAAAAAAGTAAAAAATGGTACAAATACAAACAAAAACACTAACTTTGTTAGAGTTTCTCAAACTGCCAGAAACAGAACCAGCTAGCGAATATTTCAACGGTCAAATCATCCAAAAACCTATGCCACAAGGAAAACACAGCAGGATTCAAGGTGAATTAGTCCCAGCTATTAATGTCGCAGTTAAAAATCAGAAAATTGCCTTAGCTTTTCCTGAATTGCGGTGTACTTTTGGCTCTCGCTCAATTGTGCCAGATGTCACAGTATTTACTTGGGACAGAATACCTGTTGATGAGAATGGGGATGTGGCTAATGTATTTGAAACTTACCCAGATTGGACAATTGAAATTCTGTCTCCAGACCAGAGTCAAACTAAAATAACTGGGAATATTTTACACTGTCTGAAAAACGGCACTAAAATGGGTTGGCCGATCGATCCGAGGGTGCGCTCGATCTTAATTTATCCCCCTGGAAAGCAACCGGAAATTGTATCAAAATCCAGAAGAATTGTTGCCGGTTCCAGATTGGGCAGGAGAATTGCGGCTGACGGTAGGAGATTTGTTTGGGTGGTTGAAACTAGAGCAGTTGACAGTTGACAGTTGACAGTTGACAGTTGACAGTTGACAGTTGACAGTTGACAGTTGACAGTTGACAGTTGACAGTTGTTAGTTGACAGTTGTTAGTTGACAGTTGACAGTTGACAGTTGACAGTTGACAGTTGACAGTTGTTAGTTGTTAGTTGTTACCAATTACCAATCACTAATTCCAATTACTAATTTTAATTACCAATTAAAAATTACACATTTCCCATTACAAATTACTCATTACTCATTACCAATTACACATTTCCCATGTTGCTATACCTCAGAATAGAAAACTTTGCCTTAATTGACTGCCTGGATTTAGAATTTGGCCCGAGTTTGAACGTATTTACGGGGGAAACCGGCGCTGGTAAATCGATTATCCTAGATGCGATCGATGCAGTGTTGGGCGGCAAGGTCGATCGCCGATCGATTCGCACCGGAGCAACGCGGGCAATATTGGAAGCTACCTTTGAATTGGACAAAGCTGCGGCTGTGTGGCTGGGCGAGCAAGAAATCGAACCCATAGACGGAAATTTAGCCGTTTGCAGCAGGGAAATTAACGCATCTAGCGGTGCTCTGCGTACCAGATCGCGCTTGAACGGAATTCTGGTCAACCGCCAGTTAATGGACCAACTGCGCGATCGGCTGGTCGAAATTACCGCCCAAGGCCAAACCGTCCACCTCGGACAAGAAACCCTCCAGCGAGAATGGCTCGATTTATACGGTGGCAAAACTTTGACTGAAGCCCGATCGACAATCACCGCAGCGTGGCTGGGAACCAGCAATGCCAAAACAGCCCTCAAACGCAGGCGTCAGTCGGAACAGCAGCGGCTGCAAAGACTTGATTTGTTAGAATACCAAGTCCGAGAACTCGGCGAAGCCCACATCGAAGACGCCGGCGAACTCGAACAGCTAGAACACGAATCAATCCGCCTCGGCCACGTCGTCGAATTGCAGCAGCAGAGTTACCGAGTCCACCAAGCCCTGTACCAAAACGACGGCGACAGCGCATCAGCCGCCGACTTGTTGAGCAAAGCCGAAGTAATTTTAAGCGACATGGCCGTTTACGATGTGCAGTTGCAACCAATCCTAGAAATGGTAAGCGATGCTTTAGCTCAAGCCACAGAAGCCAGCAGGCAAATTAGCAGCTACGGCGAACAATTAGAAGCAGATCCCGAAAGACTTGAAGAAGTAGAAGAGAGAATTCGGGAACTCAAACAAATTTGCCGCAAGTACGGGCCGCTCAAAGAAGCGATCGCCTACTACCAAAGCATCCAAAACGAACTAAACGAACTTTTAGAAGGAGGCGAGTCAATGGAAGCCTTAGAACTCGCATATGAGACCGCTTTAGAGCAATTAAAAGACGCTTGCAGCCACCTCACAACCCTGCGGCGGGAAGCAGCCCTCAAACTCGAAACCCACCTCGTAGGAGAACTTAAGCCGTTAGCAATGGAAAAAGTGCAGTTTCAAGTCGAAATCTCGCCTTGTACCCCAACCGCCACCGGTGCCGACCAAATCGCCTTTTGTTTCAGCCCCAACCCGGGCGAACCTTTGCAACCTCTGGGCGCGATCGCCTCCGGGGGAGAAATGAGCCGCTTTCTGCTCGCCATCAAAGCCTGTTTTTCTCAAATAGAAAGCGCCGGTACGCTGATTTTTGACGAAATCGACGCCGGAGTCTCCGGGAGAGTGGCCGGGGCGATCGCCAAAAAACTCTACCAACTCTCGGACAAACACCAAGTTCTCTGCGTCACCCACCAGCCGCTGATCGCCGCGATGGCTGATTTTCATTTTCGCGTCAACAAACAGACGATCGAAGCAGAACCAAGTATCGGCGAACCCGCAGCAGACTCCGAACCAGTCGAACGCACAGTAGTCAGAGTTGCCGCCCTCAACAGCGAGCAGCGGCGCGAAGAACTCGCCCAACTCGCCAGCGGCCGATCGGCAACAGAAGCCATCGCTTTCGCCGAATCCCTACTCGTCGAAGCCGCCGGATTGCGCCAAACTCAGTCGGCTAAAGCCTGACCGCACCCTCAAGCCGATCGAGGGGTTAAAAGGCGGAGTTTTTTCAGAGCGGGAGGTTACACTAAAAAATAACAACCGCAACTTTTACAAAAAACAAAGCTGTAAGCCCCGTGACTTGAGTGGGTTGAAAGCTAAGAGCAGCAAAATTGAGAGAAATTCTAGTTAAAAACCACAATTGTGTAGAGAAGGGCACACATCACTAGCAACTGCTGGTGTCACAATTGCGGCTAGTCCCACAAGGCCATTCCTCTTTCAGCAGTCGTCCTTGCAGTACGCATTCATGTTCCTGCGGGCGATCGGATCGAAGACAGGCAGAACCTACTTAAACCAGGCACGCACAATGTCAAAATCAGTTAATAAACCATTTAAACAGGATTCGCATTCTCTAAAAAGAGTGCAGCAATACCAAAGCAGCGTTACCCTCCCACCCTCGGTTCACCAGCAATCCAACTGAATTTCCTCGGCCCTGTACCCGGAGTTCTGTAAACTGGAAAAAGTTTCACACATACTTGAGTCTTGTGCGACAGGTGACCCGCTAATCAACTTGCCCGCTCTCTTCGTTTAGAGACTAACCCTTACACTTAAGCTTCTGTAAAGGTCTATGAAATCTGCATCTTCCACCAATTACTCTTCTATGGACAACGTGATAGATGTCGCTGTTGTCGGCGGTGAAAATCATCAGGAACACTATTCTCCCCCGGACTTGAGGAACAGTGAAATGATCCTGCACCAAGGAAACATCTCCAGCATTCTCTCGCTCCTAAATAAGCAAAGTTTCGGAGTAGTAGTTAAGGAAGTAGAAGAAAAACTTAAGGTTGTCAATCAAACCCTGGGAATGCTCGACAATATCCTTGAGAGTGAGGGATTTGACGCTATTCTCAACGAGATGTTGGAGTCTATTACCCTCAAAACAGGGGAATTGCTCAATGCCAATCGCAGCACGATATTTTTATTAGATGACGAAAAAAATGAACTCTGGGCGAGAATCGCTAAAGATGAGAATGGCAAAAACCTAGAAATCAGAGTTCCCGCCCACGTAGGCATTGCAGGAGAGGTCGCCACGTTCCAAAAAGTGGTTAACATCCCTTACGATTTTTACAACGACGAACGATCGGCTAACGCAAAAAAAACCGATGAAATAACGGGCTACCGCACTTATACAATGCTGGCAATGCCCCTGATAAATGAAGAAACAAAAGAGTTAGTAGCAGTCGTTCAACTGATTAATAAACTAAAACCGAACCACGAAAATTACGCCACTTTAGACGAACAAATCGACCGGGCTGGATTTACTAAAGAAGACGAACAAGTTTTTACTGAATTTGCTCTCTCGATTCGCCTAATTCTAGAATCGTCCAAATCTTTCTACGCAGCAACTCAGAGACAGCGGGCAGCCACGGCGCTGATCAATGCCATCACCGCTCTTTCTAAGAGCAGTCTAGACTTAGAAGATACTCTAAAAAGGGTGATGGATCAGGCCCAACAACTCATGAACGCCGATCGCAGCACCCTGTGGCTAATTGACGAAGATAGAAATCAACTGTGGACAAAAATCCCGATCGCAGGTCAACTTCAAGAAATTCGCATACCCAGAACAGCCGGTTTCGCAGGCATCGTCGCCCAATCCAGCGCACCGCTGCTGATTCCCTTTGACGTGTACGACGATCCCCGCGCTGCAACTTCCAAAGAAGTGGATCAAAAGTCGGGGTATCGCACTTGCAGTATGCTGTGTATGCCGGTGTTTAACTCCGACCACAAATTGATTGGTGTCACCCAATTAGTTAATAAAAAACGACAAGGAGAATTCCCGCCCTACAACCCGGAAGATTGGCCGCACGCCCCCGAACAGTGGAAAGCGAGTTTCAATCGCAACGACATGGAATTTATGGAGGCGTTTAACATCCAAGCAGGAGTCGCCCTGCAAAACG
The DNA here is from genome assembly GCF_036702825.1 of Microcoleus sp. A003_D6. NCBI lineage: Bacteria > Bacillati > Cyanobacteriota > Cyanophyceae > Oscillatoriales > Microcoleaceae > Microcoleus > Microcoleus sp. A003_D6. Next base: position 65,286 of record NZ_JAUBWA010000012.1, read on the forward strand.
CCAAACTGTTTGCTGAAGTCAAACAGCAAGAACAAAGACAAAAAGATATGCTGCACGCCTTGACTAACGGCGTGATTTCTACCGATAAAAAAGGCCATATAGTAGCGACAAATCCCAGTGCCAAAAAATTACTGGGTGTCAGCGATGCCGAATTAGCCGAAGGTCAATCTTTGCGCGAGTTAATTAAGTTAGAAAAAGGCGATTTTGCCAAATGGTTCGATGCGTCTTTGTCTCCCGAAGACGATAACGACCGCCAGCAGTATTACCCCGATCAAGTTTTGCTTTCCTTGGAAGGAAAATCGCAGAGTATCAATCTCTCGATTAACTCAATGACCGACGCTACCGACCCCAGCAAGGTTAACGGCGCGTTAGTCGTCATGGAAGATATTAGCAGCGCCAAGCAAGTCAAAAACTTGATGTACCGTTACATGACCCCAGAAGTAGCCGAAGCGCTTTTAGCTTCAGGGGATACAGGATTGGGCGGCAAGCGCAAAAACGTTTCGGTGCTGTTCTCGGATATTCGCAGCTATACCACACTTACGGAAAAATTGCAAGCCGAAGAAGTGGTAGTGATGCTCAATAAATATTTTGAAGTGATGGTAGATGTCGTATTCGAGTACGGAGGGACTCTCGACAAATACATCGGCGACGCTCTGATGGCAGTTTTTGGCTCCCCAGCACCCCTAGAGGATCATGCTTGGTGCGCGATGCAAACGGCAGTGAAAATGCGGGCAAAACTGGCAGAGTTCAATCAAGAGCGTATGGCACACGGGGAATTGCCGATCGGCATCGGTATGGGCGTGCATTCCGATGAAGTGGTCAGCGGGAACATCGGCAGTAGCAAACGCATGGAACTGACTTCGATCGGAGACGGCGTAAACCTCGCCTCTCGCTTAGAAGGCGCCAGCAAGCAGTACGGCACCGACTTGATCATTAGCGACAATACTTACAGAGATTATGCCGATCGACTGTACGTGCGAGAACTCGACTTTATTACCGTCAAAGGCAAAAGCGAACCCGTAATCGTTTACGAACTCGTCGGCATCCGCGAGGGACACTCGCCAGTGGGCAAGCCCCTAACCGAAACACAGCAACAAATTGTAGAACATTACAACAAGGGCCGCGAACATTACAAAACTCCAGTCAGCCAAAAACTCTCAGAAAGTGAGGTGAAAAACATCTTAAATGATGTCGCCGAAATGCCAGAGGCAGAGATCAAGAAACTGTCCTACAATGTCGAGCAACAGTTGGAACAGGAACTCAAGCAACTGTTACATCAACTGAAAAAGCTGTCAGAGTACGACCCGAAAAACCTCTGTGAAGCAGACAAACTAATCGTGCTGTTGCAGCCAGAAATCCGACTTCTGAAATTGGAAGGAATTAAAAACCTCTCGGAAGACGAAGCCACAATGCTGCTGCAAGCAAAAATCAAGCAGCTATCAGCAGACGAGATTAAACCCTTGCAAGAGGGCGAAGTCAAAAAACTGTTGGAAGCAGACATCTTAGAACCGTCAAATCCCAGAATCAAGAGGCTGAAACCCGCAGAGATCAGGCAGCTATTGCAGGCGAAAATTAAAACTCGCGCAGCAGAGACAGTTACAGAAATGTTAGATGAGGAATTTGAAAATCTGGGACTAGATCGGGTCAAAAAACTGCTGAGCGAGTTTAAGAAAGCCTTAGAACCAAAAGCCAAGCAAGCCTTTAGAGACGCCGAACGCGAATTTAACGCCGTTCTGGAAGTTGACCCCAAAAACAAGGCAGCTAAGTTGCACGTCGATCGCTGTATGTTATTTCAGCACCGGCCTTCCGATGTACTCAACTGGGACGGCGTGTGGAATCTCACAGAAAAATAGCAGAAACCCGCAGCCACTGCTGGCGGCGATAGGGGGCGGGGGCGAGCCAATAGCAGCAAGCTTCGCTAACGGGCGATCGGGGATGCGCCCCTCCCCTGCGACCAATTAACGTTAATATCCTGTTAAAGCAATTTTAAATAAGCTCCAACAGGTATCATTGTTAGATAACGGGACTTGAACTCCCTAACTCGCTTGCGCCAGATGCCCGCGTTTCGCCCTACCTGCGACAACAAACAAAGCACTTCTACCATGAGAAGAGCTTAAAAAAATAGTTAGGAGTTGCGCCAGAATTACCCAGTTTATGACAAAAATCTTGGGGAAAGACGACGAAACATCCGCTCAAAAACCGGGTTTTTGAGCCTGCGCGCGTAAGTCTTAATAACTTTGGCGGCTTCTAAAAACAGCTTGCTTTCAGCAGATAGTCAACGTTCCTGTCTTAGATATAGAAAACTACTAGCATCAGTTATGGATAATTGGAATTCGCAGTCGGGAGATATTGAGTGGGTAGATCAGGTTTACCAACTATTACTAGAGATTGCTCGCAGCTCGCTGTCAGATATCCCCAGAATCCCCGAAAACATCGCTCAAAAGTCTCTTCCTCTGATCCAGAAATCACAAAGCATTCAGCAAAGACCACAGGGGCACGGGTTTAAATCCGATTCCTTTTCGGTAAAGGATCTTGAATGGGTGGCTCAAGTCCGCCAACTGCTCGAAGAACTGACCGGCGAGTCTTTGTCGGAGCGGCCAAAAATGCCGGAAAACCTGGCGGGCCGAGCTTTGAGTCTGGCAGATAACGCACAAAGCATCAAAGAAACAATAGAAGAAAATGCAGCCGGCAGCCCAATAGATGAAGATGAGACTTCCTTGGAGTCTCCAGACGCGCTGCTGAACCTGTTGCACCAGAGTTTAAAAACTCAGCGCGCCAAAAGCTACAAACCCGACGCTCCCGAATGGCAGCAAGTCTTGACTCTGCTAGATGTAGTGAAGTCAATTTACAAGCAAATTCAAAGTTAAATTCAAGCTTCAATCAAAGGCGTCTTCCGCACTGTGCGATCGCATTAAGTAGGTCAGTTCAAAAAAAACAATCATATCCGATCGCTAGGGGCGGGTTTTACCAAAAATTTCCGCCTAAAACCAATCATCTCGTAAACCTGCCCCACCCAACGATAAATCGCTTAAACAAGTACAGACAATTGTATTTTTGTCAACTAAACTAGATTTAATCGCTTCTAGGGCAGGAGAACATGAGCGGACAAAACATCGGCGATTTGTCAAAAGAAATATTAGCCGATCGCTATCAGTGCGATCGGCGACTCGGCAAGCAAGCTGGAAGGCAAACTTTACTCGCCCGCGACTTAATAACGCAACAGCAAGTAGTAGTCAAACTCCTCTCATTCAGCAGCGACTTTAACTGGGAAGACTTAAAACTTTTCGAGAGAGAAGTCGAAACCTTAAAATCCCTATCCCATGTCGCAATTCCCCGATATCTAGACTCCTTTGAAATCGACACGCCCAACCGCAAAGGATTCGCCCTAGTTCAGACTTACATCGCAGCCAAATCCCTACAAGAATATCTCTCAGACGGCCGCACCTTCAGCGAAAGCGAAGTCAAACAATTAGCCGCAGCATTATTAGACATCCTCGCCTACCTGCACCAGCGACAGCCCCCGGTGATTCACCGCGACATTAAACCCAGCAATATTTTACTCAAAAATCGATCGGGCAATAGCGTCGGCGAAGTCTACCTAGTCGATTTCGGTGCAGTTCAAACCCTAGCAACGCAACAGGGAAAAACAGTCACAGTTGTCGGCACGTATGGCTATATGCCGCCCGAACAATTTGGCGGGAGAGCAGTTCCCGCTTCCGACTTGTACGGCTTGGGAGCAACATTAATTGCGTTAATTACCAAGCAGCATCCTGCCGATTTGCCGCAGCAAGATTTGCAGATTGAATTCGAGCAATTCAGCCAACTGAGTCCAGGTTTTACCAATTGGCTGAAGTGGATGACAAATCCCAGTTTAGAGCGCCGTCCCGCCTCAGTCCAAATAGCAAAAGAAGTTTTAGAAAAACCACAGGAAATAAATAAATATTCCCTGCCATTGAGACAGAGAAAAACGGTGGATACCTCTAGCTTGTTCAATAATGCGATCGGGATCGGCACTGGGATGGGAATCCTAACTGTAGGAACTTGTGCAGCAATTTACGGCACCTTTGTTATTCCGGTAGTGGGGACAATTGTCGGAGGATTGATCGGTATTTTTCTCGGCTTGCTGCTGGGGATTGGGAACGGAATAATCGTAGGAATCGTCACGCGCTTGTGGTTTTTCCCCCTAACTAATCCCAAACTTCACCGACAGGTTTTAACCGCGATTAGTATCGTGTTCTGTACCTCTATAAGCATCGTCTTCTTTCTCTTTGTGATATGGGTTTTGGAAGGTATTTTACTGGATGCACTTTTTATTTTTTTAGTGATGGTACCGTCGCTAATTGCAGGGCTGTCAATGGGGGTAAGTAGCAAGTCTATTGCCCGATGGTATCAAAAAGAAAGTGGACTATAAAATGAAAAATAATATCGTGTCCGGTTGATTAGTCGTCCCTTTGAACGCTAGTGAAGAATCATAGAATACCAAGATATCCCCCTTCTTGAAGAAGTCGGATATCTAAAAGAAGAGCGTTTAACCTCAAGTTAAAATTAAGGTGAAAAATATGATTTGCAAAATCTTAAAAAAACGCTACGAAGTACAACGACAACTAGGAAAACAAACTGGTCGCCAAACGTTGTTGGCTCGTGACTTACAAACTCAAGAATTAGTTGTCATCAAACAGCTATTCCTCGGCAGCGATTTTGAATGGCAAGACCTCAAGCTATTTGAACGAGAAGCGGAAACTTTAAAAGCACTTTCTCACCCATCAATTCCGCGCTACCTCGACTACCTGGAAATTGAAGAACCAGACAGCAAAGGATTTGCCCTGGTACAGACTTATGTAGAGGGTAAAACTTTGGAAGAGCATTTGCGATCGGGGCGTACTTTTAGCGAAAGCGAGGTAAAAGAATTAGCTAAATCGCTGTTAGAAATTTTGATTTATTTGCACCAGCAAGATCCGCCTGTTATTCACCGCGATATTAAACCCAGCAATATCTTACTGCACAGCAGATCCGGCAACTCTGTCGGACAAGTTTATTTAGTTGATTTCGGTTCGGTGCAGAACCAAGCTGCAAAGTTTGGCGGCACAATTACGGTAGTCGGAACTTACGGATATATGGCACCGGAACAATTTGGCGGGCGATCGGTTCCGGCTTCTGACCTCTACGGTTTAGGCGCAACTTTAATTTATTTGGTAACGGGTTTGCATCCCACTGAACTCTCGCAACAGGATTTAAAAATTCAATTTGCCGATCGGGTAACGCAGCTCAATTCTAATTTAATTGATTGGATCGAGTGGATGACAGAACCTAGTTTGGAAAAACGGTTATCTTCGGCTGGCGAAGCATTGCGATCGCTCAAAAATCCCCGCCCTATCAACAAAAGTCCTATGGTGGTACAGCCACCACCAGGTAGCGATATTAAACTAACAAAAAATTTGGAGTTTATAGAAATTGTAATTCCGCCACAAGGAATCGGTTTTGGTTTAATTGCCCTGCTTTCAGCAGCGGTACCTCCGATTATTTGGTCATTAGATTCTAATTCTGTTTTAACCGATAACTTAGGGATAAGTCACCAATTTATAATGCTAATATCAGGAAGTTTTTTATGTGCGGTAGGAGTCATGTTTCTGTTTGCACTATTTCGGAAATTGCGTCTCAGAATCGATCGCCAGCAAATCTCCTATAGCAGCCATCTGCTGGGGTTGAAATGGAATCATTCCAAGGCATCCCCCAGACCGGACATTTGCCACTTGGAAATTGAACAAATTGGATACAAAGTTTCTCAGATGATTATTCAAGCCGGCAACCAAAAATATCGACTAGGAGTGAAGCAGGGACTAAGTGAATCAGAAATCGAGTGGTTAGCAACAGAACTAAGCCAGTGGTTGCGATTGAAAATTCAAAGAACTTTGACAGACGGTAAAAAAAATAAATGGTTCTGAAAATATCTCCCTCGCCCAAACAAAGCATTCCCCTCTCAAACTGTGGGATGGGCGTCCCGCCCGTCCGCTCTCTCTTGTGTGGGATGGGCGTCTCGCCCGTCCAGTGTATTATCCCAGCCGGCGACACACTCCCCCGCTTTCTCTCAATCTCATGCAGCCGTTCGGCCCGATCGCCCGTAAAATGCTATCAAAGGGATTTGGCAAGTAGCACTCATCCCAATCATCTGTTAACTTGGAGATATTGTTGTGGACTTATCGCTAATTCCGGCACAGCCGAAACCAGGACTGCTCAACGTCCTCATCGAAATTACCGCCGGTAGCAAAAACAAGTACGAATTTGATAAAGAGATGCAAGCCTTTGCTCTCGATCGGGTGCTTTCTTCCTCAGTGCAATACCCTTGCGACTACGGCTTCATACCAAATACCTTAGCCGATGATGGCGACCCCCTCGACGGCATGGTGATGATGGACGAGCCCACATTTCCAGGGTGCATTATCGCGGCTCGCCCGATCGGAATGCTGGAAATGATCGACGGAGGCGACAGGGACGAAAAACTGCTGTGCGTTCCCGACAAAGACCCCCGCTACGCTCACTATAAGTCCCTCAAAGACGTAGCCCCCCACCGCTTGGACGAAATAGCCGAATTTTTTAGAAGCTACAAAAATTTGGAGAAAAAAGTGACAGAGATTCTGGGGTGGCAAGATGTCGATCAAGTCATGCCCTTAGTGGAAAAGTGCATCGCAGCCGATCGTAAATAAGCCTCTAGCCAGCACTCCTCGACAGCAACCCGACTAAAAATTCAGGAGGCCGAACTAAAGGCGACCGCTGCACGTCGAGAATGCAGTCGAGGAGAGGGTGGCTAGAATGTAAAATAATCCAATGCCGAGTCATACCAGAAAAAAAAATACAACTTTATGCAAGCCCCAAACCCATACCCAGTAACTCATTCCCAATTCTTCAATTCTTTAATCTAAAATATAAAAGGGTATCACCCTCCAGAATTCCTCAAACAGCCGTCCCGGCCGCAATCTGGAAAAAAATACTACTCATAGACTAAGATTAAGCGCAAATTCTAAACAAACACGCAAATGCTTTCTACGTTTGAGGAAATTTTACCCGAACAGTGACATCAACGCTATCTTCATCTCAGAACACTTTCGCACGCCGGGCAGCCCGCAGGGTGCAAAAAATAATCTCTCAAGCGTGACATTTCCTCCACCAATCGGCCCGGTACGGTTTAGGCTTCTAACAGCCCAAGTGTTCGGTAAGTCAGATTTCCTTGTTCGGTACTCGGATGGTTTCCCCATAAAGCGTTTTATAGTACGGATTGCTAAAAACTAAAAACTAAAAAGTAAGATATCAACTCCCAAGTTCCTGCGCCCAAAGCTAAAAAAGATGCCAGATTCCGCACCCTCTCAAGCCAATCCACAGCCTTCCGATCGCAAAGCCACTATGGAAAATAGTCCTTTGACCGAGTTTGTCGTTCAGTTTTGGGGCGTGCGGGGCAGCATAGCTACCCCCGGCAGCAAAACAATTCGCTACGGAGGCAACACCTCTTGCGTAGAAATGCGTTTGGGCAAAAAACGCCTGATTTTTGACGGCGGCACCGGTCTGCGAGTTCTCGGTCTCAACTTGCTGCGGCAAATGCCGGTGGAAGCCCATATGTTTTTCAGTCACACGCACTGGGATCACATTCAAGGGTTTCCCTTCTTTACTCCTGCCTTTATCCCGGGGAACTGCTTTCACATTTACGGAGCGATCGCCCCCAACGGCACTACAATCAAACAGCGTCTTGCCGATCAAATGCACCACCCCAATTTTCCAGTGCCTATCCAGGTGATGCAGTCAGACCTCAAATTCAACGATTTGACGCCTGGGGATATTCTCGAACTCGACGATGTGAAAATAGAAACGGCACTGCTCAACCATCCCAACACCGCGATCGGATATCGAATCACCTGGCAGGGGCACACAGCCGTCTACTGCACCGATACAGAACATTTCCCCGATCGCTTGGACGAAAACGTCGTACACCTAGCTCGCGACGCTGACGTGTTGATTTACGACGCAAACTACACCAACGAAGAGTATTACGACTTCAAAACCCCCAAAGTCGGCTGGGGACACTCGACTTGGCAAGCAGGAGTAGAAATAGCGAAAGCTGCTGGAGTCAAAAAGATCGTGATGTTTCACCACGATCCGGGTCACGACGACAATTTTCTCGATCGGGTCGAAGCAGAGGTGCAGGAAGTTTTCGCCAATGGCTGCTTGGCCCGCGAAGGCATGAGCATACCAGTGATTTAGGCAACAAATCAATGCAGGCTCAAAAAAACCGCCGACCGAAGGCAAAAATTAGCAGCGAGAAGGCAGAACCATGAACCACAAAACCCCCCCCAAGAAGCGTCGCTATCGTGGCTTGCGGGGGCTTTACTCAACGTTGCTACTGTTGATAATTGTCTGTTGTACCTGCGGCGGATGGGTTGCAGCTCAGACTGCCTACTCTCGCACTCCTGTGCGACTTGCTCAGGTGTCTCCGATTGAGGATACTGGAACTGTCGATCGAATTCCCGATCGCTACCAACTCGGACAGCAACTGTATCTAGAAAACTGCGCCACCTGTCACATCGGTTTACCGCCGCAAGTATTGCCAACAGAAACGTGGCGCCGCTTGCTGCAAGATTCCCAACACTACGGACAAACCATCAAACTGCTAGTAGACCCGCCCCGTCTGCTAGTGTGGAACTACCTGCAAACTTTTTCCCGTCCCCAAGCCAAAGACGAAGAACTCGCCTACCGAGTCGCCAGTTCTCGCTATTTCAAAGCTCTACACCCCAAAGTCAAACTGCCACAACCCGCAAATATCAGCAGTTGCGTTACTTGTCACCCCGGCGCGTCTCAATACAATTTCCGCAAGCTTACCGCCGAGTGGGAAAACTCTCCGTAAAGTTGAGCCGACGCAGATCGCTTTTTTCAGTCTAACCAATAATCTCTCGTCGTTCCGCTCCAACGAAGTGTTCGACCGCTCTGAGAGTTTAGAACTCGCCTTCTAGAACAAATTCTTCCTGATGTGGGTATCTAAGCATAAAGTTTTTAATAGCCTCAACCATCGAAATGAAGCACGTATCTTTGCTTTTCTCGCTATCTTGTTTTAGAACTTCAAGCCATGTCTTGAGTTCTTCAATATCTTTGCGATTCAAAATCAAAATATCTCCCTCTGCTACTTGGCGAGTTTCCACGTACTCATAAGTCAAATCATCTTCATCCTTTTCATTTTCTGAGAATTCATAACGATAACGAACAGGGTGATATTCACCTACACCAAGTTCTTCGTAGATCCTATACATCTCAGATGGTTGAGCACCAAATACATACTTCCAAACGTTTTCAAGTTCGCCGTTAATCTTGCATTCGATATATCTTCCCATAACCTCAACCTTAAGATTTAAACCACTCCAAAACATCTTGATTATAAATCTTTATCTGCGTCCATCTGCGCTTATCTGCTCCCATCTGCGGTTAAAATTTAAAACAAAAACTAAACAGGTAAAAACAGTTCTGAAAAACTAATTTCAATCTCAGGAAAAGCTAGCATTCTCATCGCAGCATTATCTGCCACAACTATCTCAGATTGATAGCCTCCCGGTGCAGGATTCCGGTAAATATATGCCTCGCGTCCAACTACATCTAAAATCCAATATTCAGCAATATTTGCTCTGGCATAAATCGGGGCTTTTTCCCGGCGGTCAATTTGTAAGGTCGAGTAGGAAACCTCAATTAACAGCAAGATTTCGCTAGGATTTGGGTGATGGTCGCGATAATCTCCCGGATCGATACGAACAACTGCTATATCTGGTTCCGGTTCTGAAGTCGCTAAAGTAATTGGCAACTGCATCCGAACGTGAGCTTGTCCGGCAAGTAGTTGTTTGATATAATCGGACGATCGTTGAGTTGTAGCAGCATGGAGCGGTGTTTGGGGACTCATTTCAACAATTCTCCCATCTAGCAATTCAATCTTATCACCTTCAGTGAGAATGCCAGCTTCAATCATCCGATGATATTCTTCGACTGTCCAGATTTTTTCTTTTGTTGCTGTCATAATCTTTGCCTGCAAAAGCTTACGTCATATTATAGCAATTGCGAATTCAATCAAAAAACACTGATTTGTCCGGCGTTGGTCGATCGCCCTTTTGGAAGCGTTCCCAAGACTGTTTTAATTGAGCAGGAGCTGGATTATCGCGATCGTAAACCACAAGCACATTCGTCAAATTCCGTCCCGGCGGCAATAAAATCTGCCCTTGATGAGCCAAAGCCACCGAAGCGCCCCCGTCCAAATTCATCGCTTCAAAACAGCCGATCGCCTGCATAACCTTAGCTTCTGCTTCCAAAGACAAACTATCAAGAAAAGTCACCAAAAATAACTTATCTCTCGAAGCCGGAAAACCGATCGCCGTTCTCGAACCCACACCCAAAACATGAGAATCTTTAAAACCTTCCGACAAAGGAGAAAGCCAAACTTTCCCCCCTTTAACCAATCTCGGCCCGCAAGTCAGAGAAAACCAATGTTGACTCCAATCCGGCTTACCTTCGATTCTAGCCGTCACCATTTCCAAGTGATTTCCCGCTTTAATTCCCAACGTCGTGCCGTAATTTTCCCATCGGCTGTATTTCAGAAACTTACCCGCCGCCACCATATTTCCCAGCACAGATTTCTGCTCGTCTTTGCCAAAAAAAGTCCCGTTAGCAACAACAGCAGCTTGGTAACGCGCCACCATATTTTCAAAAGGTTCGTCGCCCCCAGTTAGTTTAGAAGTATTGGCAAAAGCTGAATTATTAGCTAAACCAATTGTGATATAAATTTCTGGATCGGCGAGGTCAATAGTTGTGAGATAAAAACTGGCATCAGCTACATTTTTGCTGCTGAGTTGTAGGGGTTTTGCTTGCTTAGCAGAACGTTTGATAATTTGAGGTTGAGACGGCTGCGCTGCGGGAGAATTTTCTGGCGATTTTACAATAGGATTACTCGGCAGAGGTTGATTGGTTTTTCCCGATTTTACAATGGGATTGCTGGGGAGAGGTTGAGGAGTTTGATTTGATTGTATAGTTGATAAAAAAGCGAGTGACTTTTGCCACAGTTGACCCGCGAGAGTCAAGAAGCTATCTCGGTTTTGGGCGATCGCAAAATAGTCAGCCGCAACCCGCACCAAAGCTATGCCCGTTAAAAATAAAAAAGTGCGCCGCAGCATGGGCTGACAGCCTTGAGACTGTTGGCGTTTAGACATAAAAAATCTCAGCTAGGATAGCGAACAGTTTTCTATGGCTGTGACTACAATGGGCGCAGAAATTCTGAAACCACCAGTAGCAGGGTGCGCCGGGCCGCGCACCTTACCACTAATTCAAAACTATTTCCCTAGCCCGTATTCCGCATCCCCGCAGCAATACCATTAATCGTCAGCAGAGCTCCCCGCAACAATTCACCCTTGCTGTAACGCGAGTGAATTACCCCCGGAACCCCGCCGCTACCGTGCTGTCGCAAGCGTTTCAGCAGCGAAACCTGCAACAAACCCAAAGGCACAATCGTCGCATTTCGCAACTGCACGGAACGCTGCAATGCCGGATCTTCGTCCAACAAACGTTGGTGTCCGGTAATACTTAAAACCAAATCGCGAATCAAGTGAAATTCGGCAGCAATTTGATCGAATAAAGCCTTAAAACGCTCCTTGTCAGCCGGCAATGCCAACTCCCGCACGTAGTGTTCTGCAATCTGCAAATCCACCTTAGATAAAGTCATTTCCACCTTAGAAATTACCATTCTAAAAAACGGCCATTTCAAGTAGAAATACTGCAAAAGTTTCATGTGTTCTTCCGGTTCCTCCAGCAAAAACTCTTGCAAAGCTGTGCCGACACCGTACCAAGAAGGCAGCAAAAAGCGGCTTTGAGTCCAGCTAAACACCCAAGGAATTGCCCGCAAACCGCTGATGTCTTTTTTGCCGCCGCGCCGGGCCGGGCGAGAACTGATTTGCAACTGACTGATTTCTTGAATGGGGGTAACTTGGTGGAAGAAATCGACTAAATCCGGCTGTTCGTAGATTAAATGGCGGTAGTGCGATCGCGATCTCACCGACAACTCCTCCATAATCTCATTCCAAGGGTCGATGCCGTCAAAACCAGTGTGCAGCAAACTAGCTTGAATTACCGCCGCCGCCACAGTTTCCAAATTGTAAAGCGCCAACTCCGGCAAAGAATATTTAGAAGCCAAAACCTCGCCTTGTTCGGTAATTTTAATTCGCCCGCTAATACTCTTTCCGGGCTGAGCCAAAATCGCCTTGTAAGCAGGCCCGCCGCCGCGCCCTACAGAACCACCCCTGCCGTGAAAAATCCGCAACTCCACACCGTGTTTTTCCGCAACCCTTTGCAAAGCCTTTTGAGCTTTCTGAATTTCCCAATTGCTGCTGAGGAAACCAGAATCTTTATTGCTGTCAGAATAGCCCAGCATTACCTCTTGCAATTTGATATTGTGGATGGGGCTGTGCAGCTTTTCTTCGCTTTTTTCCGCTACTTCCTGCGCGTATCCTCCTGTTAGCAAAGCCCGATAAAGCGGCAGTTCAAAGATATTCTGCATTACCAACGGCGCTTTTTTCAAATCTTCCACCGTTTCAAACAGGGGAACTACTTGAACGCTGCTAATTCCTGTCGCCGGATCGTACAGTCCTGCTTCTTTTGCTAACAATAAAACTGCCAGCAAATCGCTGACATCGTGGCTCATGCTGATGACGTAAGTTTCGCAAATTTCCGGACCAAACTCCTGCTGCATTTGGCGCAATATTCGGAAGGTATTAATCGTCTCGCAAGTTTTGGGAGAGAAGGGCAGTTCTGCTGGAATTAAAGGGCGGCGAGTTTGCAGTTCAGTTGCGAGCCAAATAATTCGATCGCCTTCTGACATTTCATTGTAAGACTTGGGCAAAATTTGCAAGTATTCAGCAATTTCGCTCAAAGCGTCGGAGTGTACTGTTGACTCTTGGCGGATATCTAGGTAAGCCAAATTAAACCCGTAGATTTCTACTTGGCAGAGCAGATTTTCCAAGTCCCGACAGCTCAAACCTGTTTCGACTAAATTGTGTTCAATGAGCTGCAACTCGGTCAAAAACTCAGCGCCCGATCGATAAAGCCCGGTCATTCCGGGATGTTCCGACAAAGCTTCGCGCTCCCGCTGCAACTCGTCTCCTTTGTAAAGACGCCAATTGCGATCGCGCGTATTTTCCAGTCGCTGCTGCACGTAGGCCAGCTTCAACCGATAAGGTTCTTGGCGGTAGCGGATCGCCCACTGCTCGTAAACCTCGGGAAATTCCGATTTGTCGCGATCGAGAGATTCGAGCAATTCCGGCAGCACATCGCTCCAGTGCAGCGACAAACTCAAAAGTTCGTTCAGCCGCTTCACCGCGCCGATGTACTTCTCTAGCACCAAGTGGCGCTGATAGCAAGCCGTTTGCCAAGTAACTTTCGGAGTCACAGAAGGGTTGCCGTCCCTGTCCGAGCCCACCCAAGAACCGAACTTGCAAAAATTGTAACTAGGCGGTTTCAGGTAAGGGTAAGAAGCGTGCAGAGCTTGCTTTAAGCGGTGGTAGAGTTCCGGGATAGCATCAAACAGCACTTCCTCGAAGTAGTGCAGAGTGTACTCCACCTCGTCAAGCACAGTCGGCTTGAATTGGTGCAGTTCGTCGGTGCGCCACCAGAGGCGAATTTCTTCCATTAGTTGCTCTTGGAGAGCCGCCGCTTCCCAGCAAGACACCGGGTAGGGGCTTTGAGAGTCGGCTCCGAGCACCTGAAATTTCTCGTCAACTTGGTCTAGCTGTTGGAGAATCTTCGCCATCCGCCGCTGCTTGGTGCGGATCGTGTGGCGCACAATTTCCGTCGGGTGAGCGGTGAATACCAAGCGGATGTCCAACTGATCGATCAAGCGCTGGATTTGCTGGCTCGGCACGTTCAAGCGCAGCAGCATCGGGAAGAGTTGGTGAAATGTTCCGGCGTCTCGGGCGATCGTCTCGCTGCTGTCTGCACTGCGAGGAGCCGTTTGGGCGGGGCTTGGGCCTTCCCTGTGCCGCGGGCGATCGGGCGCATCTGCGGCTTGTCCCGGCAGCTTAGAAAACATCCGCCCACCAGCGTCGTTACTGCTAGAGTAAGCTAGCTGTTGGTCTCGCTGTTCGTAGTGCTGTTCGACAATGTTGATCAACTGAAAATACAGCGCAAAAGCCCGAGCGGCCCGGATGGCTGCGTTGAGGTCGAGCTTTTCGATTAGCTGTAGGACATTTGACTCGCGAAAGTGAGTGGCCTGTCCCTCGGCGGAATTGACCGATCGCATTTGTTGGAGCAAATCCACCAATTCCTGCCCGCACTCCTGTCGCAGCACCGATTCCCACAAGTCCTCTACTACTTTGAGGCGATTGCGCAGAAACAGGTCTGATTTTGAGTAAGCGGGTACATGGGAAATAGATATTGCATCAATAGCCTGTTCTGAAGACTGGAGGACTGAACTCATCGGGCTGTTCCTCAATAGCTGCGGGTGTCTGTGAAAATTGTATTGTTTAGTTTCGCCTAAAACACTTTTGTTTGCAGTCAAATTAGAGACAACTTATTGGAAGGTAGAACGTAGAAGGCACTTATGTACAAGGTATAAGGAAAGAAAAATTACAAATGCACGGAGTTTACCCATTGTCAAGTTCTTAGGTCACAAAAATTAGCTTCTACTTCTGTGATTGAGGAAAGTTGAGAACCGGGAGGCGCGAGCCCCGAAAGACTTCTTCGCTTTCAACGCCGATCGACGCAACAAACTTAGCAGCAGAAGAGGCCACCAGCAACCCGCCCAGCATGGGTAAGGCGGCCAAGCTCAATAAAATATCTGAGGGAATTGGCAACTTTGGACTGTTAGGTGTTTGAGTTTTTGGCAAGTCTTGGTTTTCCGACGGCATAAATTCCTCCTGTGTCCATCTGTAATCCTTAGTTTACAGGGTAACTAATAATAGTGGCCGTCCTCTACCGAATGCCTTCTGACTAATGACGCGGGACTTTTTCCTTCGCTTAACTTGGCCGCTTGTGTGCCAAAATACATTCGAGGTACTATAAAAAAACTATTCCCAACGATTGGGGCCGAGGGGATACAGGACTCGGTATTAAGTCGAGCAAGAGTTAAACCTCAACAAACGTTTAAACTCGAAGAATAAAATACTTGTAGGTAAAACCTGTAAATTGTGCTATCTGTAGAAAACAAAACCAGCCTTGACGAAATTTAAAGTCCCATGTTGAATGCGAACGGGAGCATATTGGCAGACAATCGATCGGCCGCGTCGCAGTGGGCGCAAGAAGCTTTAGGGCTTCCCGAAGTTCAAGTACAAGCGCGTTTGCGGGGAAACCACCTGCACATTTTGTGCGAAGCAGCGCAGTGTCCGTCTCAGGAATTGGTGACGGCGAGATTCATCAGCGCGATCGAACAAACTGATTTAACGCGACTGCTGCCCGATCGACCTAAAATTTACCAGTTGTTTCTGTGCGGCCGCAAACTCGGTGCCCGACAAAATGACTGGACAGTCCGGCTCGATTGCAGCAGTAAAGATCGACAGCAACAACAACCGGAACCAAAACTTTCCCACGTGCCGCCAACAAGTCCCGACGAACCGCCAGCAAGTCATAAAAGAGGCGGATTTTTCGGCAAATTCAAAAATGAAAACCATAAACTCAAACAGACACCAGGGACAGTAGAAACACCGACCCAACCGCCGCAGGTGCGGGAAGAACTCGATTTTGACCGCGAAAGTCTCCCCATCGCCTCCCGCATTCAATACCCAGAAGTTTTTGAAACTTCCCCCGTCACGATCGACACTTCGGCGGCGCGGGAAGCTTTCAGTCCCCCCGTTGCCCAGCACGCACAGGAAACATCCCCGCAGAAAGCGAACCGCGGCGCGGTGGCTTTGATTCAATCCCCCCAATCCGGCTCAGGCGACAGCGATCGCGCTGGAACTCTGGCGGTTTCGGCGGAAACTTTGGCGCGCCGGGGCTATCCAGATGCGATCGCCAGCTATCTCAGCGAAATCCTCGGGCCGATGGGAGTTTCGGTGAAAGTCAGCATTCGCGAAAAAGAACTCAAAAGCAGCCAAACCCTCGACGCGAATGCGCCGGAAAATCTCAAGTCCAAAGAACGCAGGCTGCTAGTGCTGTGCGAGTCAGCTTACAGCCCCGACCCATCCTTGCTCGCAGAACCGATCGCCGGCAGGCTGCGGAAACTGAAACTAGAGGATTTCCGGGAAGCAGTGATCGGCAGTCAAGTTGCAGGCGAAGCGAAGCCGGACTGGCTGCTGCGGGTCGATTTGACTGCGCCGGACACAATGCTCAAAGCATGGGCCCGCTGGGGAGATGTACAGTCGATCGCCAAACTGCTAAACCAACACTTGGCGGCATCGAGAGTCGAAGTGCGGGCAACCCTCAAAGAAGCAACCCTCCACCTGTTTTGCAGCAAAATTGCCAAAAAAGGACAAAAACCTAAACGCCAAGAATACCCCGACAAGCAGCAAACCACCGACGCGATCGCCCCTTTGTTAGCATCCTTCGCACCCCAAGGCATCCGCGCAGCTACAATCTACGGCGTAGAACCCGTCACCGAAAGCAAGACCGAGCCGGAGTCGCCGGTGTGGATAGACTGGGTGGACTTGCCGGCAGCCCACCACCCCGACTTAGCTGCGAGCCCCAGAATATTAGCCGCCCAGGGCGACCAATTAGCCTTGACTTTTTTGCTCGACAGGTTGCTCAATCCCAATCTCAACCGCAAGCTCGAAACCGGGGGGATTCGGGCTGTGGCGCTGCACAAAGCCGACGTGCTGCACGTCATGACTGAAGCTCTGACTTGCCCTTCTCAGTCGAAGGTAGGCCCACCGGTGGCTAAATTTTTGCGGCAGTTACAAATTCCGGGAGTCGCAGGGGTGCGAGTCTACGGGCGGCGCGCCGGTCAGAAACTGCCCCTGTGGCGCTACGGAATTGACCTCAGAACGGCGGTTGACGAGCGATCAGCGCAGGCACCCGCACCGGCTCCCTCGCAACTGGCTGTCTTGGAAAAGGAACCGGTGCCGGAGTTTGCGGCATCCGTGGCAGATGGGAGTTTTTCGGGTTTGGGCGAGCAGCTTGACGAGCCCGCGGCCGACTCTTGGCGGCGCCGCTTCAAAATCAGACTCCCCGGATACAAGCTGGGCGAGCATTTAGTTCAAGCTGCGGTGCAACCGCTTGTCGCTTCGGGTTTGTTTGTTCCCAACGATGGTTTGTCAGCGAATGCTGCCGAGCCCGGGGGCGTGAGAGCCGATCGCGCGGCCCGAATGGCATTGATTTGGGCGATGGCAGGCTGTCTGCTGACTTTCAATACCGATTGGTTGCTGGGTCTATTTCTTCAATCTGCGGTGGTCAGTCAAGCTCCGAGCGCTGGAGAAGTTTGCATCGCCCCAAATTGTCAAAATTCATCCCCCAAGCCTCCGAGCGACGTTACAGCCAGACGGCCGTTGGAAACCCCGAACCCCGTTCCCCTTTCTGAGGAGGTGAATTTGCCTCAAATTCCGTTGCACCCATCGCCAGAAGCGAATCGGGAAGAGGCTTTCAATGGCTCTGGGTTTACGAAACCGGGGAATACTAGCGTTCCTGTAGCTGAGGTTTCTGCTGCTCCCGTGTTCCCGACTTTGAGGAGCGAGCAGCTTGACAAGCAGATTGCGCGCTACCAAGAGTACATCCGCCAGCACAAAAAACCGCCGGATATCTTAATTGTCGGCAGTTCTAGGGCGCTGCGGGGCATTGACCCGGCGGTTTTGGAAACAGCTTTGGCAGCTTCGGGCTATCCAGGGCTGACGGCTTACAATTTTGGGGTTAACGGAGCTACTCTCCAGGTTGTAGATTCGATCGTCCGCCGGATTTTGCCGCCGCAACAATTGCCGAAATTGCTGGTTTTGGCGGACGGGGCGAGGGCTCTCAACAGCGGGCGGCCGGATTTGACTTTTAGCGCGATCGCTTCTTCGGAAGGTTACAGGCAATTGAGCCGGGGTAGTTTTCCGATCCGCACCAATCAATTAGAACCCGAGGAATCGAATCCGAGCGCAAAAAATCCGGTGGCGACTGCCGCTGAATTGGTACACCATTTGGAACAAACTCAAGCCAACGTTCAGCAATTGGTGAGTCAAAAGTTGGTGGAGGGTTCTGCAACTTATAAAAAGCGCGATCGGCTCAAAGGGTTTTTGCGATCGATCGCCAATCCATCAGCCCCTGCTGTAACCGACAGACCCCATACCGACAGCCCCCATACCGCAGCCGAGAACAAACAAACAACTGAAAACGCCCGGCCTACTGCTGGGGGTAAAGCACCCAGCGAATTTCAACCAAACGGCTTTTTGCCGATCGATATACGCTTCAATCCCGATACTTACTTTCA
Organism: Microcoleus sp. A003_D6; assembly: GCF_036702825.1. Classification (NCBI taxonomy): domain Bacteria; kingdom Bacillati; phylum Cyanobacteriota; class Cyanophyceae; order Oscillatoriales; family Microcoleaceae; genus Microcoleus; species Microcoleus sp. A003_D6. The sequence goes on from NZ_JAUBWA010000012.1 coordinate 83,677, forward strand.
GAATCACCCGAAAGTATCTGGCTATTACGACTCCGACTATCAAGATTTTAAATTGATAGGCGAACAAACTGTAGCACTCAAAAATCTGATCGAATTTACCAAGGTTCGCAACATCAATCTCGTCTTTGTGAATATGCCTCTGACTGAAGATTATTTAGACCCGGTGCGGACAGGTTACGAACAAGAATTCCAGCAATATATGCAACAATTAGCAGCTCAAACAAACTTGATTTTCCAAGATCATAGTTTATTGTGGCCGAAGGCGCGGGAATCTTTTTCCGATCCTAGCCACCTCAACCGCTACGGGGCGATCGCAGTTTCTAAGCGGTTGGCTCAAGATCCCATGATTCCCTGGCCGGCGAAGAAGTAGAGAAGTAGAGAGGGGGAGAGGGGGAGAGGGGGAGATGGGGAGATGGGGAGATGGGGAGAATTTATCGGCTACTGTGCATCTCGATTGTCTGTTATGTTCGAGGGAAATAGCTGGAGAAATACTCCTAGACGCACGCCGATCCCAGAAACCGGGTTTCTGCGAAGATTTCTCGTCCCTCGTCGCAAAATTCTCGTAGAAACCTGGTTTCTAGTCCCCCGGCGCGTTTACCCTAACACTGTCGCTACGCGTTGTTAACATTTAAATCTTATTGTAAAGGCTGGTTAAGCAATATTTATGATTTATATTTAACTCATAAATATTGCTCCGCGACTATCTCAAAACTATTCTTTCCTGCGGCTGGATACTGAACATGAAAAGATTGATATTTCCTGAAAATAGCAAAAATAAACAGATAAAAACTCCGCTAAAAAATCTGCCTTTGATATTTTTTATATTATCTCTAGCATTTTTTTTGTTTAGTTTGTATAAAGGTTTATTTTTACCTTTGGCTTTATCAGCTCCGCCGCCCAGCAAGGAACAAAGTAGCGAACAGCAAGCTTTGGAACCATTCGAGCAGGTTGTCAAAGACGCGCAAAAGTTAGAGGGACTGTTTACCCTTTACCGCAATCAAGCAACTAATAAAGTTTATCTGGAAATTCAACCGCAACAACTCGACAAAAAGTTCCTGTGTTTCGTGACATTGGCTTCGGGTTTGGGAGAAGGGGGCATTTTTAGCGGATTGCCGATCGGCGATTTCTTGTTTCAACTGCGCCGAGTTCAAAATAAAGTGCAGTTTGTGATACCAAATATCAATTTTCGCACCAGTCCGGGCGACCCGCAAGCTGGTTCGGTGGAAAGGGCATTTAGCGAGTCGATTCTTTATTCTTTGCCGCTCAAAAGCATCGATCCGCAAAGACAAACTCTCCTGATCGATTTAGGCGATTTGCTGATGAGCGAAAAGCGCGATTTACCGGGAGTAAAAGCGATTTTGCCGATGATTTTGGGCGCTTCTTACTCGATCGATGAAGACAAGTCTTATTTTAAAGATGTAAAAGCGTTTCCACTGAATGTAGAAATTGCTTCTATTTACGGTTTTTCTAGCGATAATGACAGTGAAGTTAACTATTTACCTTCGATTCCTGACAGTCGGGCTTTTAACCTCCGCATTCACTACAGTTTTTCGGAAGTGCCGCTAAATAACGGCTACCGTCCCAGACTTGCGGACGAGCGAGTGGGCTATTTTCTTACAGCATATAAGGACTTTTCTGACAAGACAGGTAGGGAGCCTTTTGTGCGCTATATCAATCGCTGGCATTTGCAAAAGCAAATCCCCACTGCGCCGGTGTCGCCACCAGTGCAGCCGATCGTCTTTTGGATTGAAAATAATGTGCCTCTGGAATACCGCAACGCAATTCGCGAGGGCATTTTGGAGTGGAACAAAGCTTTTGAAAAGGCTGGTTTTACTGAGGCAATTCAGGTCAAACAAATGCCGGACAATGCTAAATGGGACCCGGCTGACGTGCGCTACAACACTATTAGGTGGTCGAGTTCTTTTGAGCCTGAGTTTGCCGGCATCGGGCCGTCTCGCACTAACCCGCTGACTGGGGAAATTTTGGATGCTGACATTCTTTTGGATGCTAATATTGTCCGGCAAATTAAACAGGGTTATCGGTCTTTGGTGGAACAAAATCGCTCGGTATCTAAGAGTTTTCAAGGGCGAAACGGTTCTAATACCAATCCCTGTCAGTTCGGGATGTATTCTCGCTATTTGCCGATGCTCGAAAATGGGGATTTAGGAAAAAGCAGCGGGGAAAACGAGCGAGGTGGAATTGCTGATGATTTGCCGACTTTGGTGGAAAGATACCAAGAGCAAAAGCGATCGCCTTTATCGCGGTTGATGTCGAGTTCGGATATGTGTTTTGGGTTGGAATCGAGTCAGCAATTTGCGATCGGGGCAATGTCGATGGATCTGTTGGAAAATGCAGCGCCTAGCAGTGGGACGATTGACAATTATGTTAATGAATATATCCGATTTTTGACGGCGCACGAAGTCGGTCACACTCTCGGTTTGAGACACAATTTTCACGGTAGTACGATGCTGCAACCGGAGGATTTGAACAATACTCAGGTAACTCGCGCGCAAGGTATGATTGCGTCGGTGATGGATTATGTGCCGGTTAATTTGGCACCGCCGGGAACTGTGCAGGGCGATTATTATCCGACGATTGTAGGGCCTTACGACGATTGGGCGATCGAGTACGGTTACAAAGTGATTGGCGGCGTAAACCCCAACAGCGACTTACCAGCGCTGCAACAAATTGCCAGTCGCGCCGCCCAAGCGCAATTAGCTTACGCGCCGGATGAGGATTCTGTTGATATTCTCGATCCGGCTGCAAATACTTTCGATCTCAGTGCCAATATGCTCAAGTATTCCCAATGGCAATTGGATAATTCTCGGGCGATGTGGAAGCGTTTAGAAAAGCGAATTCCGGTTGGGGAAGAGGGTTATAACGAACTGCGGGTGATGTTTGATTCGGTGTTCGGGTATTATGTTCAGCAGGTGATGAATGCTACTTTGTACGTCGGGGGACAGTCGTTTAATCGGATTCGCCCCGGTGATGCAAATGCGAAATTGCCGTTTGTGCCGATCGAACTTTCTCAGCAGCGGGAGGCATTAGCAACATTAGATAAGTACGTTTTTGCCCCGGATGCGTTTAGTTTTGCGCCGGAGTTGCTCAACAAATTGGCGCCTTCGCGCTGGGAGCACTGGGGGAGTCCGGCTTTGGTGTTTCCTCTAGATTACCCGATCGGCGATCGAATTACTTTTTTGCAGCGGTTTGTGTTGCGAGTTTTGCTATCTCCGGTGCGTTTGGCAAGACTCCGGGATGCGGAGTTAAAATCAGCGCCGGAAACAGCTTTAAAGTTGCCGGAAGTGTTGGATACTGTGCAAAAAGATATCTGGAAAGAGGTTTTGCAGCCGACAAATAAAAAGATGGAGATTTCGACTTTTAGGCGATCGTTGCAGCGGGAACATTTGGCGATTTTGATCGGAATGGTGCTGCGAAAAACGAATGTTCCAGAGGATGCGCGGAGTTTGGCTTGGTACGAGTTGCGGCAGTTGCGGGAGGGTTTGAGCAAGAGTGTTCGGAATTTGGATCGGAATGCTGATGCTTATACGCGGGCTCATTTGGAGGAAACGCGCGATCGGATTTCTAAGGTTTTGAATTCGCAAATTCAGTCGAATTAATTTGGGGGTTCAGAAACCGGGTTTTTTACGATAATATTTGGTTGTAGCCCGCAGATTTAGTAAAAAACCCGGTTTCTTAGAATCTCAGTCAACTTGCGGCTGAACGAGGATCTGAAAAAATTGCGATCGAGATCAAAAGCTTTCTGGGCCCTTCCCCCATTCATGACCTCGAAAATGCTTGGGGGCAGTTCTTTATGTACGCCAGAACGCTGCAAAAACGAGAGCCGGATCGTCGTCTTTACCTCGCGGTTAATCGCAATACTTTTGAGAAATTGTTTAAAGAAGAAGCTGGGCAATTGCTGCTAGAAGAACCAGATTTTCGTATGATAGTTTTTGACTCAAACACGGAGGAGATTATCCAATGGCAACCGCAAATCAAACTGTAGACCAATGGCGTGAAATGTTGGAGAAAATTCTCCAATATTATGCGGATCTTCCTTACACTTATGGGGAAGTAATTACCTATTTGATAGTCAGCCGCGATCGCAATCATTTTATGCTGATACATGAAGGTTGGGAAAATCATCTGCGAGTTCATGGTTATGTGGTTCACGCCGAAATCCGCAATGACAAAATCTGGATTCATTATGATGGCATTGAAGACGGCATCACTGATGAACTCGTCGCCGCTGGCGTACCCAAAGATCGCATTGTTCTTGCTTTCCATCCACCCGAAGTCCGACAGCATACTGGATATGCGATCGCATAGCTTCTAATAGACCTCTTGCAAAAATCCTTTTCATCAATTGATGGGACGGGCAAGATGCCCATCCCACAAGAGTTATTTTT
>NZ_JAUBWA010000013.1:0-66685 GCF_036702825.1 Microcoleus sp. A003_D6
AATTGGGAGGTTTTTTGGGACGGAAACATGATGGTGTTCCAGGAGTTAAGACTTTGTGGCGTGGATTGAGAAGATTGAATGATATTACGATGGGTTGGCTGCTATTTAATCAACTAAAAACAACTTGAATTGGTATTTGTTCAGGGGGTAAAATAGCTGTGATGACAAATTGTGTTGATGAGATGAGTGATAATTTCGCTCGCGCTACCACCGTGAGCCAATAGCAGAAAAACATTTTATTCTGTTTGTCCAAAATGTGCGTTCACAGAAAAACCCCGATCGCGCTTGAGCAAATTCATTGAAACAGAGAGACATCAATGAACACTCTTTGCAGAAGAATTCGTATTTGATCGGAAGCGAGATTCCCAGTCGCTCTTACATAAGTAGTTACTTTTGTCAACTTTTTTGTTAAGAAAGATGTTTATAAAGCATAGCTTATTAAGGGGGCTAGGGGGAATCTGATTCTATGCAGCCTCATAAAAAATTGGTATCAGGGGTTCGCTGCATTTATTAAATATTTTAAAATGCCAATAATTTGACTAATATTATCAATGAAATAATCATTTAGATCGACTTCCATAATTTGATTGCTAAGTCGTAAAAATTTCCAATTTGTCCCTGTTGTGACCGCTCCATATATTTCGGAAATATTATTGTTTTTTCTTTCATTAAATATTTGAGCCGCAATCATTTCTGCCATACATTGTGGAAGGCCAGCTTGGATATTATCATTTTTAGCTTCTACTAAGGCGACAACAGGGGCTTTGATTAGCAGTTGTTCGGGAGAACGACTAATCATAAAATCACAGAAACCCGTTAATCCTTTTTCTAAATCTACATTAAACTCTTTTCCTGAAAACAAGCTAATTTGATACTTAAACTGCTTTCTCAATTCTACTAAAATAGGTGTGACAATTAATTCTGAGCGAGCTTTTTCGGTATTAATTGCTAAAGCCAAAGAAATATTTTCTTGCAGAGTTTGGCTGAGAAGGTCGCTATACTCGGATTCGGGTAAATTGGCAAAAATACCAACTTTGTCAGCAATGGTTATGCCAAAGTTGGTTTCAATCATTTCTAGGTTGGTGAATTGGCTGTATGACATTTTTAAGGTTTTGTGTATTTAGTTGTGATTTTTAGGGCGGGCTCGCGTGCCCACCCCACAAGAGTTGAAATTAACCGGGACTCACTTAAACGTCTCGCTTTCCTACCTTGAATACATCTGCGTTTATCTGTGTTTGTCTGCCTTACATCTGCGGTTTCTGTATCAATGAAAGATTTATGCAATTCAAGTCTATTGTAGAACTTAGCCACTACCGCAACTCAACTTCTCGCTTGACTTCTGCCAAAACTCGATCGCCCCGCGTCAACCGGTATTCGGCCCGCCAAACTCCGGGAGTCAGAGGAGAGTTTGTACTGTTTCTTTTGCCGACATAACCCAACCAAGTGCGGCTGGGGGCTTTAATTTCATTGGTCTGGTCAGCGATAGTTTGGCCGTTGGGGGCGAATAATTTGTATTGTTCCCGATCGCCCTTGAGCACTCCGTAACTTTGCACCCAAAACAACAAAGCTGGACTGTTTGCAGGCAGTTTAGTCTCGGAAAATTGTCCTGCCCAAACAGCGTTCTCGTCCGGCGGCTTATTGGCAAAACCTGCGCGAATTAAACCTGTGGAAATATAGTCTAGAGGCTTGTCCCAAATTGGATTGCGGGCGATGTTGCAGCCTACCTTCGCGTCGGGGCCGACAAAGGGATCTACGGGTTTGCCTTGATAGCGAAAAGTTACGTGTACGTGGGGGAAAGATGCCATCCCAGAGTTCCCCACCATGCCCAAAACTGTGCCTTTTTCTACCTGCATCCCCGGTTTGACGGCAACGCTGCCTTTGCGGAGGTGGCAGTATTGGGCTTCCCAGCCTGCGCCGTGGTCGATTACCATGCCGTTGCCGCATTCTGTGCCTGCGATGGTGGCTTTGTCTGTATCGTTTTGTAAACGCCGATCGACCACACCATCTCGCGATCGCAAAACTTTGCCCGCAGCGGAGGCAATAACTGGAACTCCTTTTGCCATTGCTTTGGCGTCGGGAATGGCAAAGTCTGTGCCGTCGTGGCCGTTGTAGGTTTGCCGCCCGCAGCCAAAATCGACGGCGGTGGGGCCGGGTTCTCGATCGAAATACAGCAGTACAAAACAGTCTTTGCCTAGGGTACAGGCGATCGGCTGACCGAATTGCGGGTTGTTCGGCTTTTGGGCGACGGCGGTGGAGACGAGACGCTGGGCGATCGTGTTGGCTTCGGCGATCGGGGCACTTACTCCGCTGTTACTAGCACAGCTAGAAAGACTTGTCAACCCTACGGTCAACAAAATTGCAGAAATGTGTTTTTTTGATAGTATAGTCATTCGCCGGTGGGATGTAAAAGCTGAGGTGGGTAGTGAAAAATCAATTAATGATTCAGAATAAAGTTGCTCAGGAATGTAGACGATCGGTAAGGCGTTTTCGTTTCCGATAATTGTTGTATTATTTTATGTTGAAACTTTTAAAACTTTAAATTACTTAAAAAATGCGTTCTAAAATTCGATCGCTCATTTCGATAATTCGGCTTAGCGGCCTTGCTGTTGCAGCTTTGGCGATGTGGGGATTTGCCACTATTGCCGAAGAGGTGTTGGAAAAAGAAAGTTACGCTTTCGATACCTCTATTTTACTAGCTCTGAGGAAATTGCACACTCCGTTGCGCGATCAAATAATGCTGGGTTTTACCTTTTTGGGCGAGCCGAAGTTGCTGCTAGTGATTTGTCTGAGCTTGGGTATTCTTTTGCTAACGCGCAATCACCGCTCGGAAGCGGCAACTATTGCGCTCGCGGGTGGGGGAGCGATCGCTTTAAACCTACTGTTAAAAAAACTGTTTGCCCGCGCTCGACCTCAACTTTGGGAACGCACGGTTGATGTGAGATTTTACAGTTTTCCTAGCGGACACGCAATGATTTCAATGGTTATTTACGGTTTGCTAGGATATTTCTTGGGTTCGCGCTTTCCCAAGCAGCGCTGGTTGATTTACAGTTTGACAGTTGTATTAGTTGCTGCTATTGGTTTCAGTCGGCTTTATCTAGGAGTCCACTGGCCTACCGATGTTATTGCCGGTTACGCAGCAGGTTTAATTTGGCTGATGGCGTGCATTTTCAGTTTGGAAGTCTGGAAGCAGTTTCGCGCTTCTAGTGCTGTTCCTGAAGAGAATTTTTTGTCGCCCGATCGCTCAAATGACTGTTGAGTGATATTATGTCCGCTGGCATCAATATCTAGCGGGGACGGGTTTATTTATCCCTTGAGTTAGTTTCAAATATTTAGGGTTAAACCCGCCCCTACAGCTAAAACATTCTTCAAAGGAAGTTACCAAACAAGATATAATAACTGATGACTGATGACTGATGACTACTGACTAACAACTGTTTGCTTTTGAGTAAAACACATGGCAATTCCTTTTTCGTAGTAAGCCGCCTCGTTAATGAAAATTGGATAAACGGTCGATTTACCTTCATACAAGACCGACTCGCCGTCAAAGGTCAAAAACATCGGATCGCCGGGATTGAGGGCTTGATAATCTCTGGATTGAAGCTGAGGATGAATCATTGCCTGAATTTCTCCCTGCTCGTTTCTGGGATAGTCGATCGCCCGAATGCTTTGATAAACAGTCAGGGGATTCTTTGCAGCAGGCATCGTGCCTTGATTGTAGGCTTCTACGCAGTCTAAAATTGTGCCGATAACTTGCTCGGTTTGCTGAAATAAAGACGCATCCAATACGCCTTGCGGCACTGCACCAACTTCCAGCGTACCGCCTAATTCGGAAAGCGATCGCAGCAAAGGACTATCATGATTCTTGGTTGCCGAAGCCAGTAGCTTCAGGTGGGGATACACAGAGGTTAAATAAGCTGCTAGTTGCAGGTTAAATGGATGATGGCTGGCGAGAATAAATGTTAGCCCCATGTTGGATGTGGTGCTGTGCAAATCGATAATTAAGTTGGGCTGATGAGTGTTTTTTGAGCTAAAAATGCCGTAGATTTCTTTCGCCCGCTGCGATTCATAGCTGGAGAGATGGGGATTTTCTAAATCTTGCTTTCTAAAGCAGCGGTTGAGGTCGATATCGACGTAGCGTGTCCCGATTTCGCAGGCTTTGGGATTGGCTAGCAGGGCGATTGTTTCAAAAGTCGATCGCCCAATTAACTCTGGCGCGCGATCGAATTTCTTCACGAGGTAAATTCCTGTGAGTTCGTTTCCGTGGGTTCCTCCCACTATGGCAACACGTTTAATTTGGTTCATAAAGAAATAACTTCCTATGCCAAGCGTAGCACCCTTTGTCATCTCTTGGTAACGTAAATCGCAGAAACCGGGTTTCTCTCTGTATTTCTCGTCACCCAACCAAAAACTCGTAGAAACCCGGTTTCTCGCCCATCCCTAGTTTCTTAGCTCATGCCTACGATCGCTATTCCAGATCGTGAGTATAATGGTAGATGGTAAAAGAGGGATTGTAGATATGGAACTGAATGAGTATTTTGATTTTTTATCGCTTGATGATATTCGCATCAAAGGACATCGCATCGGGATTGAGACGGTACTGTATGAGTATCTGTATCGGGAACGCACCGCCGAAGAAATTCAGCAACTATACCCATCTCTAACTTTGGCAGAAGTTTATACGACTATTTTGTATTATTTACTTAACAAAGAATCAGTAAGTCGATATTTACAAGATTGGTTAGATTGGTCGCATCAGCAGCGAAAGATGCAAGCAGCAAATCCCCATCCTGCTGCGGAAAGATTGCGAAAATTGAAAGCTGAACGGGAAAGACAATCTGTTATACAGGGTGTTTAAGGAATGGCGCTTAAATATTTGATGGACGAGAATGTTACGCCTATTTATGCTACACAACTTCGGCGAAAACGCCCTGATTTAGTAGTTTGGGCAGTGGGTGAAATTGGTACACCCCCAAAAAGCACTCTCGATCCGGAGATTTTGGTGTGGTGTGAGGAGCATAGCTTTATTTTGGTGACAAACAATCGCAAGTCAATGCCCGTACATTTGGTAGATCATCTGGCTCAAGGTGGTCATATTCCAGGGATTTTCGTTTTGAATCAGGATTTAAGTATTGGGCAAAATATTGAGGAATTGATTTTGATTGTTGATGGTTCATTTGATAACGAATACCAAGACCGAATCATTCATCTGCCTTTAACATAAACAGGACTAATGGACGGGTGACCAGAAACCGGGTTTTTGCGAGAATTATTGGTGACAAGCGTAGAAACTCAAAAAAACCCGGTTTCTTAGATTGTCGCGCGGGTGGCGAGAAACCGGGTTTTTGCGAGCATTCTTGGTGACAGGCGTAGAAACCCGAAAAAACCCGGTTTCTTAGATTGTCGCGGGTGGCCAGAAACCGGGTTTTTGCGAGAATTGTTGGTGACAGCGTAGAAACTCAAAAAAACCCGGTTTCTTAGATTGCGATGCGCGTACAACTCCCCACTAACCAAAAATTCCTGTCACAATAAAATGAATCCTACCGAGAGACAAAGGGCATGACGCGAGAGGAAGCAGTGCGGCGAATTCACCGGGCGGCCGAGGAAAAATTGACGGAACTGGATTTGTCGGGGCTGGAGTTGGAGGAATTGCCGCCGGAGATTGGCAAGTGCACGCAGCTTGAGACGTTGGTGTTGGGGAAGGTGGAGAAAGGGGAATGGATTGATGGTAAATTGACTCCGAAACTAATCACCAATCACTTAATCGCACTGCCAGAGGAATTGCGATCGCTCGTAAATTTGCGATCGATCGACCTCAGTGGCAATCCATTCGGAAAAATGCCAGAATTGCTGCTGAGAATGAAGCAATTAGAGAGTTTAAATTTAAACAGCATTGGTTTAAAAGAAATTCCACAAGAGATCGGCCAACTGTCCAATCTTACAGAGCTTAACTTCCGTTACAATCAAATAATACAAATCCCAGAAGTGCTTGGCCAACTGTCGAACCTGACAGTGCTTCACCTCTTTAACAATCAGATCGCTCAAATCCCACAAGCGCTCGCTCAATTATCCAATCTGACAGAGCTTTACCTCAGCAGCAATCAGATTGCCCAAATCCCCAAAGCGCTCGCCCAACTATCGAATCTGACAGTGCTTCACCTCTGGCACAATCAGATTACCCAAATCCCAGAAGCGCTCGCCCAACTATCGAATCTGACAGAGCTTGTCCTCTGGCACAATCAGATTACCCAAATCCCAGAAGCGCTCGCCCAACTATCGAATCTGACAGAGCTTGTCCTCAGTCACAATCAAATAACACAAATCCCAGAGGCGCTCGGTCAACTGTCGAATCTGACAGAGCTTGTCCTCAATCACAATCAAATAACACAAATCCCAGAGGCGCTCGGTCAACTGTCGAATCTGACACAGCTTAACCTCAGTCACAATCAAATAACACAAATTCCAGAGGCGCTCGGCAAACTGTCGAATCTGACACAACTTGTCCTCCATAACAATCAGATCGCCCAAATTCCAGAAGCGATCGCCAAACTATCCAATCTGACACAGCTTTACCTCAGCAGTAATCAGATCGCCCAACTCCCAGATGCGATCGGTCAACTGTCTAATCTGACACAGCTTTACCTCTTTAACAATCAAATAACACAACTCCCAGATGCGATGGGTCAACTGTCCAATCTGACACAGCTTGACCTCAGAAGTAATCAGATCGCCCAAATTCCAGATGCGATCGGTCAACTGTCGAATCTGACACAGCTTGATCTTAGAAGAAATCAGATCGCCCAAATTCCAGATGCGATCGGTCAACTGTCCAATCTGACACACCTTGACCTCAACAACAATCAGATTGCAGCCATCCCAGAGGCGATCCGCAGCATGGAGAAGCTGGAAAAACTGGATTTGCGGGGTAATCCGATGCCAATTCCACGGGAAATCATGGGCGGAAGCCGATTCGGAGATCCTGGTGATTTGCGTACCATTCTCGACTTCTACTTCCAAACCCGCGATCCCAACGATACCGAAGAACTCAACGAAGCCAAACTTTTGATTGTCGGCGAAGGCGAAGCGGGAAAAACCAGCCTAGCCAAAAAACTCCTCAACCCCGACTACGAACTCGAAAAACAAGAACCCAGCACCGAAGGCATCAATGTAATCCGCTGGGAATTCCCACAAGCCAACGGTAAACCTTTCCGCATCAACCTCTGGGACTTTGGCGGACAGGAAATCTACCACGCCACGCACCAATTCTTCCTCACCGAACGTTCCCTCTACATCCTCCTCGTCGATAACCGCCGCGAAAACCCCAACCTCTGCTACTGGTTGAATATCATCGAACTCCTCAGCAACAAGAGCCCCGTTTTCCTCGTCCAGAACGAAAAACAAGACCGCCGCTGCGAAATCAACGTTTCCCAACTGCGCCGTGACTTTGACAACCTCATAGAAAAACCCGTCCCCATCAACCTCGCCGACAATCGCGGACTCGCAGCCCTCCAACGCGCCCTACAAAACCGCATCGTCACCCTCGACCACATCAGCACGCCCATCCCCAAACGCTGGGCAAACGTCCGCCACATTTTGGAAAACTATTCCCAACGCCAAACCCACATCGAAATCAGTGAATTTTACAATATCTGCATCGGTCAAGGCTTCAACAAGTCGGATAAACCCGCCATGCTGAGTCTCAGCAAATACCTCCACGACTTGGGTATTATCCTCCACTTCCAAAAAGACCCCATCCTCAAAAACATAGTCATCCTGCGTCCAGAATTAGCAACCAACGCTGTTTACAAAGTCATCAGCAAGAAAGAAATTACTGACGAAAAAGAAGTCGCCGACAACGCGGAAGTCATCGCCAACTGCGGGTATTTTACCCAGAAAAACCTCAAGCAAATCTGGTGCGAAAGAGAATACCAAGACTTGCACGACGAACTACTCCACTTAATGAAACATTTCAAACTGTGTTACGAAATCCCCGGCCAACCCGGACAATACATCGCCCCGCAACTTCTCCCCCTCGCAACACCCAATTACACCTGGGACGACATCGATAACCTGATTTTGCGCTACGAATACGACTTTATGCCCAAGGGCATCATTACCCGCTTCATCGTAGAAATGCACCTGTTAATCTACCGCCCTCAATCTTTCTTACCAAAGGGTAGGGGGGATATCGTGTGGCGCGATGGGGTCATCCTTACCGATGGTTATGGCAAAGCCGAAGTCATCGAGGATTATCACAAACGAGAAATCCGCATTCGAGTTTCTGGGAAACAGAAAAAATCTATTTTAGAGCGCATCCGCCACGAATTGTGGAAGATTCATAATACTTATGACGATCGTCTAAAATACAAAGAATTAATCCCCTGCAACTGTCGCGAATGCAAAGGCAGCCTAAACTCCCACCTCTACGATTTTGATGCTTTGCGTCGCCGTTTGGAGAAGGGCAAGTACGAGGTTGAATGCGAAATATCTTATGAAAAGGTCAACGTGCGCGGCTTAATTGAGGATTTCCCGGATTACTCGCAACAACCGGAAAAAGAGCGAGTTTCGGGAATCGATCCACCCGATCCTGTAGATGCTTCTGGTTCTCAGCAAATTGTCTACAACGTTCACTTAGGTAATAACAAAATGACTCAAGATTCTTCCCAAACAAACAATTTACAAGGTGCTAATCTTTCCGGGATTAACGCCACCCAATTCAAAGATAATGCCCAAGTTAAAGATACCACATTCATTCAAAACAATAACGCGAATACCGCCGAACTACTAAAACTAATTTCATCGATGCGTGAAACCGCCACGCAGTTCCCAGAAGACATCCGCGAGGGAGTAATTATCGATATTGAAGATGTCGAAGCGGAAGTCAGGAAACCGGAAAACGAATGGAGTAAAGCCAGATTAAAGAAAAGCTTAACAGCTCTTGTCGCGGTGGCTGGTATTCTCGGCACTGGTGTGGGAGGCGCGCTTGATATTGCTAATAATGCGATCGACCTCGGTCAAAAAGTGGGTATCGAGCTCCACCTACCGTCAGGACGCTAAATCCTTTAAAATTAAGGTGACTGGGGCGATCGTCGCCCCAATAGCCCCAAAAACCTCGGTGTTGCCATGCGAAAAATTGTACTATACATTGCATCTAGCTTGGACGGTTATATCGCGCGATCGAATGGCGATATTGACTGGCTGTTTACAGACCAAAATTACGGCTACACTAAATTCTTAGATAGCATCGATACGGTTCTCATGGGTCGCAAAACTTACGAACAAGTTCTAACTTTTGGGGAGTATCCGTACCAGGAAAAAAAGAGTTATGTTTTTACGAAAAATCTAGATTTTCAAGCCACTTCTGATGTCGAAGTGGTAACACAGTTTGATAGTTTTGTCAATGATTTGCGCTTGCTTGAGGGCAAAAATATTTGGTTGGTGGGAGGTGCTCTGCTGATTCGCGATTTCCTGAATCAAAACTTTGTCAACGAAGTGATTCTCTCGGTTCACCCGCTTATTTTGGGCGATGGAATTCCTTTATTTGCTAATCCCATAAATACTACAGCTTTGCAGCTAACTGGATGTCAGACATACAGTTCTGGTATGGTTCAGCTATCTTATGATGTCGCGACTTGAGGGCGATCGCAGCAGCTTGCGCGCTTTGGCTGCTATAAGATAGATATAGAAGCTGTATGAGGGAGAAATGGCTGCTAGAGATTTATTTCATGATGCTGTAAAAAAAGCGCTTCAGAAGGAGGAGTGGGAAATCACCGCAGATCCGCTGATCGTCAAAATTCAGGGTGTTAAGTTTCAGATTGATTTAGCCACAGAGAAGATTTTGGCTGCGGAAAAATTAGGGCAAAAAATTGCTGTTGAAATTAAAAGCTTTCTCAACAACTCTGCAATTACTGACTTTCATCTTGCCTTGGGTCAATTTTTGAATTATCGGCTTGCCTTACAAATCAAAGAACCGGACAGAACACTGTATCTAGCAGTACCATTTGATACTTTTGACTCGTTTTTTCAAGAGCCATTTATACAAGAAGCGGTCAATGTATATCAACTTAAACTCGTCGTTTACGATCCGCAAAAGGAGGTAATTTTGGAATGGAAAGAGTAGAGCATTACCGCCAGTGTATCCGCAAATTTCTAACTCAACAAGCAAGGATAGAAAAGCCTAATTTAGACGTTGAATGCCAACTTGTTTTTGATTGGGAACATGACCACTATCAGTTACTAGATGTTGGCTGGGAGGGGCTAAAGCGGATATACAACTGTTTCATTCATTTGGATATTAAGGATAGCAAAATTTGGATTCAGCGCAATATGACAGAAGTGGATATTGCACGGGAATTTGTCGAGATGGGCGTGTCGGAGGATGATATTGTGTTGGGGTTGCATCCACCTTACAAGCGTCCGCATACTGGGTTCGGGGTAGCGTAAAGGAAAATGCGATCGCTGTGATAAAATGTGTTTGCTACTTTTTGTTATTAATATCTTTTTTCGGGGTGGCCCTTCCTGCTGAGGCCTCTGTATGCCGCAATTATCAAGGGCGCGAAATTTGCATTGTCGATATCAAACGCAGTGCAAAAAATTATTGGGAATACAGGGTAATTCTGAGTGTTGATGGAGTTAAACAGCCTCTAGAAGTCTACAACTGCCGCGATCGCACTACAGTTAAGAAAGATGGAACAGTTTTGGCGTTTGGACAAAACAACCCTGGTGAAATCGTCTGCCGTTTTTTTAATAAATAGCATATTGGGGACGGGCTAGAAGCCCATCCCACAAGAGTTGGAGACGGTGGTTGGAGACGGCGGTTGAAACCGCGTCTACACAAACGAAACCCGCCTCCGCGGGTTGAAGACGACGGTTAGAATTTGCCGTCTACTGCTGAAACGCAGCGTTCGCAAATTAGCGGATGTTCGATCGACTCTCCGACATGAGTAGAGTAGTTCCAGCAACGATCGCACTTTTGGCCGTCTGCTTTGACTACACCAATCGCCAAATCGGGAGACTGATAACTGTACGGCAATTCCTGGATAACTGCATTCGATTCTATCAGTTCCACTTCCGAAGTAATGAACAAATACCGCAGTTCGTCTACACCGTTACCAGTCATTGTAGAATCGTGTCTGGCAGCTATTTCAGCAGGAATTTCTGATTGAGGTTCGATCGCAATTAATTCTGCTTTCGGGATTTGGGGTGTTTCTACAAGCGCCATCTCGACAGGGGCTGTTTGCGCGATCGCCTGTGTTTCTACAAGCGCTGTCTCTAAGGGGGGTGCGAGGACGATCGACTTTGTTTCTGCAAGTACAAGCGCTGTACTCCGGCCCACCACATCTGCTGTCAGGGAATCAATTTGTTGTGCAATTTCTTGACGGTTGGCCGCAAACAGCAAGTGACGGAAAGCAAACCAGATTGTAAATAAGATGCCGATGACTTCAAAGAGGCCTCCCAACATCGGAATTTGGTTCATCGTATCCAAAATCGCCAGCGTTACTCTGCCCGTTACCAACACAGAAGCTAACAGCCCAAGTGTTACCAGCACGTTTTGGTATTCTGTAAAAAAGTTGCCCGCGTATTCAGGCAAATCAGCGACAAACTGGGCGCTGCGATCTAACATTTGCTGCCAATCTGAAGCCGACGGTTCAGGTGCCGAATACTGTACGATCTCAGAAGATCGATCGCCCTTTTCTATCGTTTCCGCCTCAACATGAATTGTATTTTCTGTCAAGACTTTGGCAACTTTTGCCGCTTGTTCTTCCTGCCGATCTTGTGCTGCTTTTGCTTTCTCCTCTGCCGCTAACTCGATGACTGAATTTTGCGATCGCACATAATCCAACAATTCTTCGCTGCTGGGATTCAAAGCTTGCAATTGCTGCCTTTTCTCAACATCGGGAACGTACAATAAAACCTTAGCTTCCAAAGAAGAACCGATCGCCTTTTCAATCCGGGCTTGTTCCAAAACCTTGTTAACTTCGCCGCGCACTTGTCGCAAATACTGCCAGCGCGCAGCCAATTCTGGATTGTGCCACGAAGCATCAATTTGCACCCAGCCGGCTTCAAATACGGACTTGTAAGGAGTCTGATAGGGAAGGTACTGCCAAATATCCTCAGCCATGTGACACAACACAGGTGCGATCGCCCTTGCTAAATTCTCCACAGCGATCGCAATCACCGTCTGACAACTGCGGCGGCGGCGCGCATCTGTCGCGCTGATGTAAAGTCTGTCTTTGGCAATATCCAAGTAAAAATTCGACAAATCCACCGTACAGAAATTCTGCACTGTTTGGAAAAATCGGGAAAATTGGAAGCTTTCAAAAGCATCTTGGACTTCCGCAAAAACTTCGCCCATTCTGTGCAGCATATAGCGGTCTAGTTCCGGCAATTCCTCGTAAGCAACGGCATCTTTTGCCGGATCGAAGTCGTGCAAATTCCCCAGCAAAAACTTAGCTGTATTGCGAATTTTCCGGTAAACATCCGATTGCTGTTTGAGAATATTTTTGCCCAAAGGCACGTCTGCGGAGTAGTCTACCGAAGACACCCACAACCGCAAAACATCAGCGCCGTATTCCTTAATTACGACGGCCGGATCGACGACATTTCCTTCAGATTTGCTCATCTTGCGGCCTTTTTCATCGAGCACAAAACCGTGAGTCAAAACTGTTTTGTAAGGAGCAACGCCGTTAGTTGCTACACTGGTCAGCAAACTCAATTGAAACCAGCCGCGGTGTTGGTCTGAACCTTCCAAATACATATCGGCTGGATATTTCAATTCCGATCGCCCTTTCGCCACAGCCGCCCAAGAAGAACCCGAGTCAAACCACACATCCATCGTGTCGGTTCCCTTGCGGTAAGTGCGGCCGTTATTGCGGTAAGATTCCGGCAGCAATTCGGCGATCGACAATTCCCACCAAGCATCGGAACCCTTCTCGGCAAAGATAGCTTGTACGTGGGCGATCGTTTCTTCATTTAACAGCGGTTCGTTGGTTTCTTCGTCATAAAACACGGGAATGGGAACGCCCCAAGTCCGCTGGCGAGAAATACACCAATCCGATCGATCGCCCACCATTGCAGTAATCCGATTTTCCCCTTGGGCGGGAATCCAATTCACACCGGCGATCGCTTTTAGGGCTTCATCTCGGAACCCTTCAACCGAGGCAAACCACTGTTCCGTCGCCCGAAAAATAGTCGGCTTTTTCGTGCGCCAATCGTAAGGATAAGAGTGAGCGTAACTTTCCTCTTTAATCAAACAATTTGCTTCCGCAAGGGCATCAATCACCGCGCTATTGCCGTTTCCGAGGACATTTAAACCTGCAAACTGTCCGGCTTCTGCGGTGAAATTTCCGTTCTCGTCTACGGGCGTTAAAACTGGCAAACCGCAGCGTTTCCCGACGATAAAATCTTCTTGTCCGTGGCCCGGCGCGGTGTGCACCAATCCGGTTCCTGAGTCAGCAGTAATGTAGTCGCCGCCGGCAACAATTGGACTTTCGCGATCGAACAGCGGGTGTTTGTAGGTGCAGCCTTCTAATTCTTTACCGGGGAAGGTAGCCAGGATTTTTAATTCTGTGTTGAAAGTTGCCGACAGTCGATCGACCGCATCGACAGCTACTAACATAAATTGTTGTGCGATGTGGGAATTTGCCGGCGGTTCCACCACTGCATACATCAGTTCTGGATTGACGGCGATCGCCAAGTTAGCCGGAATCGTCCAGGGGGTAGTCGTCCAAATCGCCGCCCAGAGACTCGGCATATAGCGCTTGAGCTTCGTTTGCAAAGATTTCGACAAGTTTCTGACATGAAAGCCGACGTAGATGCTGCGCGACGTGTGGCCTTCGGGATATTCCAATTCCGCTTCGGCGAGGGCTGTTTTCGAGCTCGGACTCCAGTGAACAGGTTTGAAGCCGCGGTAGATGTAGCCTTTGAGCACCATTTGACCGAAAACGCCGATTTGGGCAGCTTCGTATTCGGGTTTGAGAGTTAAATACGGGTGTTTCCAGTCGCCCCAAACGCCGTAGCGCTGGAAGGATTCGCGCTGCTGTTCCATTGTTTGCTGCGCGAAGGCGGAGGCTTTGCGGCGGAGTTCGATCGGGGTAAGATTTAGCCGCTCCTCCGATTTCATGTTCTGCAATACTTTAAGTTCGATCGGCAATCCGTGACAATCCCAACCGGGCACGTAGCGAACTTTTTTGCCGCGCAGCATTTGGTAGCGGTTGATAAAGTCTTTGAGGATTTTGTTGAGGGCGTGGCCGATGTGGAGTTGTCCGTTGGCGTAGGGTGGCCCGTCGTGGAGGACGAACAAATCACCTGGGTTATTTTCCGAGAGGCGATCGTAGATGTGTTCGTCAGCCCAAAACTGTTGCAATTCTGGTTCCCGTTTGGTGGCGTTGGCGCGCATATCAAACTTGGTTTTGGGCAGATTTACCGTGTCTTTGTAAGATTTAGCTTCCATTTTTGAGAAACGTTTTCTGTAGTTAGTTGTTAGTAATTAGCGGTTAATTGAGAGTTGATATCAAGTCCGGTTAAATAATCATAATTAAGTTTGTAGTGACAACTTCAGTCATCTCTCGTCCTTGAAGAGCTGACAACCAGATATTCTAGTATAAGCGATCGACCGCACATTAGATCGAACCAAATCCGTAGAGAGCTCTCTCTTCTCTTCCTCCGCGCCCTCTGCGCCCTCTGCGGTAAAAAAATCCTTCATAAATCCAGGTTACGCTACTGGGTCAGCCAACTGAACATTTAACCAACAGTCAGATTCAAGCATTCAGCAAAGGCGGGAACGGGGATACGATCGCCCGGTTCTTCAAAAACTGCTATGGTGCGATCGCGGTCTAACTCGTTTGACGGCGAGTCCGACAGGGATTGAAATCCCTGTCTCATAGCGCAAGTCCTCTGCAAGAGGACTGAGGAGGTTGATTGACGTGCAATGCAAAACTCAACATCGAGTTAAATTGAGACTTGCAGTCGGTTTTAACCGACTTTAGCTATGAGACAGGGAATTCATTCCCTGTCGGACTGTAGCAAGCGAGAAAAGGTCATAGAAATAGTCCCAACCCGCGGCTGACGGCATTACCAATACGATCGCACAATGATGCGGCCGGCACTTTGTCTCCTTCCCCTTCCCATTTTTCCACGAGTTGGCGGCCCAGCGGCGTGAGGCGAAAACTGTCGGTAATCCCTTGTCCGTCAACTTCGCGCCGCAGTACGCCGACTTGGATCAGCCACAGCAGGGAATTTTCGGCTGCGAGTTCGGATACGGGCGATCGGGTGTAGCCGCTTTCGACACCTGTATTTGAGGCGATCGCACTTAGGAAAACACTGTTATCGCGGATGGTCTGGAAGAAGTGTAATTGAAAAGGGGAACAGCGGACGGCGCGATCGGCTCTTTTGACTGTGCCGGTGGGATAACTAATAGATTTAAACGCTTCGGATGGGATAAAAGTCATGGAGAGAACATCTGAACAGGTACTATATTTTTAATTGTTACCGATTATATGGTAAGTTTGGCGGTTGATTTACTAAACCAAGAAACTATCTATCTCATCAATAAACCTTTTGAGTTGGTTAACACTGTTAACCAAGTGCAAATACAAAAGTTCATAATCAAGATTATTTATAATCTCTTGCGATGTCTTTTCACTTTTATCATAATTTCTACTTACTACTCTATAAATTTCATCTAAATCTTGACTAGGACGTGATCTTTGTTCAGTATCGATAATTCTTAGGTCTAAACCACATTTTTGGACGATAAAATCACAGGTTAAACGATTATCTATTTTAGCAAAATAATTCCATTCTGCTAAAAACCATGCTTCAATTTCCATTACAGCTAAAATTACAGAAATTGGAACTCCTATTTTTTGCAAAGGTTTCAAAAATCCTCTGATTCCTGTTTCTATTTCTTCTTTTTTCCCTAAAGGTATTGGGTATAAATCTCTCAGCCCTAAAATTTTTTCATAACCATTCTCGATCAAGCTCTGATGCTGTTTTCTGATATCAGAAACTACATGAGCATCATTACCACAATCATATAAAAGGACAAAAAAAGGAGCATTTTTTATGGTACTTAATTTAAGTGGTTGAATTATACGATTAGCTTTGCCACCTTGAAATTTATAAGTTTCAATAGATATTTTTTTATAACCCGCAATTTCCTGAAATAACCTTTCAACAAATATCTGTTCTGTTTGTCCTTCAACAAAACAAGCAATTTTCTTTGGTGTCATAATTTATGCTGCCTCTTCATCACCTTCTTTTTGTAACAGAAACTCACTCGTGAACAAATCAAAGTTATTAAGTCCAATAAACTTAAACTCCTCAATCTTCTCCCGTGAATTATAAATATTATGTAATTTTGCACTCCCAGGAGTCCGTTCAATTAATGACCAATATTCTATCGGAACACCATTCATAATAAACTCATCATTGGTAGTCATAATAAGTTGAATTAATCCTGTTTGAGCTTTGTCTATTAGAATTTTAATTATAGAGGAAGAGCGTTGATAATCTAACCCTTCTCCAATATCATCAATCACAATACAACTAGGTTTACTCGCTAGTAAAGAGTAGTTAATTTGAATAAACAATGATAAAGCTCGAAACATTCCTTGTGACATTTCTAATTGTTCTGTCACGGAATTTAAATCGGCTTCCTTAATGTATAGAGATTGTGGTACTTCCTCTGAGCTATCAGCAGCAGAAATATCGGAATTGATGAAAGATGGCACTTTTATTCCAACTTCTGATAACTGATAACCAATTTTCGTCATATCAGATATAATTGCTTCTATAAACCGCTCGCCAATTTCCTGTTTTCCCAGTACAAATATACCGACAACAGACCTAGCATCTTTGACCTTTATCTCATTTTTTGATAATTTTTGGTCTCGGGGAAAGGGAGGAAGCCACATAAAATTCTTACCTAGTTCTGTTCCAAACTCATAAAATCTTAGGGAACTAGACCATTGATATAAATCCTCTAAAAATGGATGCTGAATAGAATCTCTACGCTTAACAACTGCGAGTTCTGTTGGGTCAGTTTGAAACCGAATATCTTGGTCAAGTTCTGTAGCAAAGATAGTACCTTTGCCTGATTCATCCCTATCTAAAAGTGGCTTATTGCTTTTACTGCCTATAATTAATTTTTCTTTAATTACAACACCTTTCTCTATTTTCAATATATATTCTGTTTTTTCTTCGGGTCGATCAATATCAAACAAAAAATGCCATTCAGAGCTTTTGGCTTGTGGAAGAAGAGACCTACTGTTTGATAGTAACTCTGACAGAGTATATATGGTTCTCACAATTTTTGATTTACCACTAGCATTTTTACCCACAATTAAATTTGTTTGGCTTAATCGACATTTTTCGACTCGCCATTCACCAGGTAAACCTTTATTATACACATACTCAAAAATATCTAGCTTCATAAATTTCTTACGTTGATTACAAAATTTTTATAACAATAGGATCGAACACTAATAATTTAACACAGAATCGCCAATCTGACAATTACCTCCGCAGAAACACCTCGGCCCCAGAAAGGTATAGAATACTGAGGATGCAGCAATCTATTTACTGACTATGACAGACCAAAAGACATTGACAACGGCTGACGGAATTCCGGTTGCAGATAACCAGAATTCCTTGACTGCGGGTGAACGCGGGCCTATCCTCATGCAGGATTTTTACCTAATGGAAAAACTGGCTCACTTCAACCGGGAACGCATTCCCGAGCGCGTTGTCCATGCAAAAGGAGCCGCTGCATTTGGCACGTTCACCGTCACCCATGACATTACTCGCTACACCAAAGCTCAGCTATTCTCAGAAGTGGGCAAACAAACTCAGGTTCTCCTCCGCTTCTCTACCGTAGGCGGCGAACAAGGTTCAGCGGATGCCGAACGCGACCCCAGAGGTTTTTCGATGAAGTTCTACACCGAAGAAGGCAACTGGGATTTAGTAGGCAATAACACGCCTGTTTTCTTCATCCGCGATCCGCTCAAATTTCCTGATTTTATCCACACGCAAAAGCGCCACCCGCAAACTCATCTCAAAGATCCTAATGCTAAGTGGGATTTCTGGTCGCTGAGTCCAGAAGCTTTGCATCAGGTGACAATCCTGTTTTCCGATCGCGGTACGCCGAAAA
Organism: Microcoleus sp. A003_D6; assembly: GCF_036702825.1. Classification (NCBI taxonomy): domain Bacteria; kingdom Bacillati; phylum Cyanobacteriota; class Cyanophyceae; order Oscillatoriales; family Microcoleaceae; genus Microcoleus; species Microcoleus sp. A003_D6. The sequence goes on from NZ_JAUBWA010000013.1 coordinate 18,149, forward strand.
ACCACCGCCACATGGACGGTTTTGGCAGCCATACCTTCAGCCTAATCAACGATCGAGGAGAACGGGTTTGGTGCAAATTCCACTTCAAAACCATGCAAGGTATTGACAATTTCACCGCCGAAGAAGCGACGCAGATCAAAGGCGAAGACCCAGATCATGCGACTCGCGATTTGTTTGAGTCGATCGACCAAGGTAATTATCCCAAGTGGCGCTTTTGCATTCAAGTAATGACCGAAGCGCAGGCCGCAGAATATCGCGAAAGCCCCTTTGACTTGACAAAAGTGTGGAAGCATTCAGAGTTTCCGTTAATTGACGTGGGAATTCTGGAACTCAATCGCAATCCACAAAACTTTTTTGCTGAAGTGGAACAGGCGGCATTTTCTCCTTCTAATGTCGTTCCAGGTATTAGCTTCTCTCCAGACAAAGTGCTGCAATCTCGCATCATGTCTTATCCAGATGCTCAACGCTACCGTCTCGGTGCAAACTATCAGCAATTGCCCGTCAATCAACCAAAGTGCCCGGTGATGCACTACCAACGGGATGGCGCAATGACACCGGGTAACAACGGTGGTAGCGGGCCGAACTACGAACCCAACAGCCACGAGGATGCGCCGAAGCAAAACAGTGTCTATGCTGACCCAGCTTGGGACTTAGGAAATGTCAAAGTCGATCGCTACGATCACCGTAAGGGAAATGACGATTATACCCAAGCAGGAGACCTCTATCGCTTGATGAAACCCGACGCACAGCAGCGGCTTGTAGCTAACATTGTGGAAAGTTTGAGTGCAGCAAAACCGGAGATTCAGATGCGCCAACTGTGCCATTTCTTCCGCGCCGATCCGAATTACGGCCGCCAAGTTGCAGAAGGTTTAGGAATTGCGATCGATCCGTCTACGATGGCCGCTGCTCAACCGGTTGGTGTGTAGAACCTGCGAACATTCAATAGATATCTGCTTTTTAGCAGATGTCTATTCTCACATCTTGCACTTTTCTCGCTGAACAGGCAAGATGCCTGTTCCACAAGAAAATCTACTCTTTGTGGAACAGGCATCTTGCCTGTTCAAAAAAGGATTATTGACAATGGTGCAATATCTCAGTATTGAAACTATGTGCAAGATGCCTGTTCCACAAGAAAATCTACTCTTTGTGGAACAGGCATCTTGCCTGTTCAAACCAGGATTATTGACAATGGTGCAATATCTCTGTATTGAAACTATGCGTGTAACAGGCACTCTTAGCCCGCGTCTTAGGTGCAAGTTAAATGCAGTAAAACTTAACGTCATTAAGTAGGGGGCGATTCCCTGCGGGATAGCTTCGCCGCGCGTGGTTTTTAGCAATTGTCTCTTGAAAAGGCACAGAACCAAGTAAAATAACTTAAGGAACTGCAAGAAAAACCAAACAAGAGAAACCAAACTATGACATTACCAATTGGCTGTGCCGCTCCTCAATTTACCGCCAAAGACACCAACGGCAACACCGTCTCACTCTCCGACTTCGCCGGTAAAACCGTAATCTTGTATTTCTACCCCAAAGACGACACCCCCGGCTGCACCAGACAAGCCCAAAGCTTCAAAGCAGCCCATGAAGAATACAAGGGCAAAGATATAGTAGTTCTCGGTGTCAGCCGAGACAACGAAGAATCGCACCAAAAGTTCACAGAAAAATACGGTTTGCCTTTCCAGCTATTAGCAGATGTTGATGGCACGATTACCAAAGCTTACGATGTTGAAAAAGGCGATTATGCCAAGCGCGTTACTTTCGTCATCGACGGTACCGGCAAAATCATTCAAGTTTATGAGGGCGAAACCATGAAAGTTGACACTCACGCTCAAGATATTCTTGTCACCATAGTTTAGTGAGGGGTCACGGGTGCGGGGGTTAACAACCTACTCTAACTAAATTTGTTCCCCCAAAACTGGCACGACAAATCCGCTCAACCAGCCTAGATTATTGTCAGGTGCGCGGTGCACACCCTACAGTTAGATTTCGGGCTAAAATCCCGCCAACAATTAAAATTCCTGCTTTAAAAGGCACTTACCGCCCTTAGACTGAATCTAGGGGCGGTTTTATTAGGGATCGATCGTTGTGTTTGATAAAATCAGAAGTTATCCTTGCTTTAGCTGAATAATTCATTAGGTAGAGGGATATATAATGACAAACAGCAACATTATTTTGAGTTACTTAGGCCCACAAGAAATTGAGGCTAATAGAGCCACTGTCTTAGTTGGCAGTTTTGACAAAAATCTAGTGGCGGCGATTTCAGCGACAGAAGGCTCAAATGCCCTGAATGTCGGGATAAATCTATCTAGAGGCTTTTGGAACATCAGTTTAGAAAAAGGATTCGATAGCGCAGGAACTCGCGCAGTGCAGGTGAGGGCAACTGATAAGACCGGCAAAGTTATCGGCCAAAAAACAGTTAACATCAAAGTTAATCCTGCTTCTAAGTCACCCGCTCAATTTTTCACGTTAATTACTCTCACAGATACCGTATTCAAAGCCGGAACACTGCCCGCGAGCAATCTCAACAACCTGCAAAAAGCGGACATACCAGCAGGGAAAATTTATCAAATTAGCGACTACGAGTTAGAAGACGGACACCTGAACATTCAACTAAATAATGCAATTTCTCCGGTGGGAAAGTCCGGCTTTTTCTACGAAAAACACGTAGTCATAACGAAAGGTGCAAAAATTCTCATATTCGATCGCGCCGAGTTGCCCGCCCCGCCGCCTGGAATGCAGTTGCTGTGGGCGATCAAAAAGACCTGGTTAAAGCTCAACCCCACAGATTCTGCTACTTTAGGAACAACTCAGAAATTACAATTTAACCCGGGAGAAACTTTCAATATTCTCGGCTACGCTTGCGTGGAAAACCATTTCCGAGTCGCTTTCGATCGGGCAGTTCCTAACTTAGGAACTTCGGGATTTCTGTACTGGCAGCACGTCCAAATTTTGCGAGACGGGAGGGGAATTGAGTATGATAGAAATGCAGTTACGATGACAATCATCAAAACGACTGTGTTTAAAAAGCGGCCGATAAATGCCGCTAGCCTGCCACCCCAAGAAAAAATTACCTTGCCGGCGGGAATGATTTACGGAATTGCCGGATTCTCGATCGAACAAAGCCACATTAAAGTCTCGCTGACCGAGAATTTGCCGCAATTTGGCAATACAGGTTTCATTTATCCCGATTTTGTGCAATTCAGCCGCAGTGGCATATCTTTCAATCCCGCTGTGAATTTAACTTATCAAGGGCCGTCAGAAGTTTTAGTAAATCAGCCGATCGTCCTTCGGGGTACTTTTGACCGGCAACAAGCCGCAAAAGTTGAGGTGATAGCTGAGGATAAATTTCCGCTAAGCGTCACGCTAAGCCAACAAGCCGGCACTTGGCAAGTGAATTTGGCTAAAGGATTTAACATAGCGGGAGCTCGGTGGCTCAGGTTGCGGGCAACTGACAGCAAAGGCAACGTTACTGGCAGCCAAATAATTTACATTACCGTAAGTTCCGATCCGCTAACTGTCGGACGAGGTTTGACCTTAAAGATAGTTTCTGACACTTTGTTTAAGGTAGCTCCGCTTGATTCTTCCCGGCTCAATAATCAGCAAAAAGTTTTTGTCAAAGCAGGCCAGACTTTGACGGTTAGTAGATACGGATTTATTGACGGGCATCTCAAGGTGGTTGTAGATTCAGCAATTTCACCGATCGGCACTTTTGGCTATTTTTACGAACCCGACGTTCAGTTGGCCAAAGGTACTCAAATCCTAAAATTTAACCTGGCTGACGTACCGAATAGCAAGGTCAGCGCTCAACTGTTGGTAACTCAAACAACTCAGATTAAAGCTCAACCAGAAGATTCATCAAAACTGCCGGCAAATCAAGTGGCTGACCTACTTTTAGGTAGCACCTATGCCATCACTGGTTATGCCTGCATTTTGGGGCATTTCCGAGTAACTCTCGCCGAATCTATTCCCGGTTTCGGCAATATCGGATTTATTTATTGGCAGGACGTTAAAATTAAAAAAGATGGCAAAGAAGTTCCCTATGACCCTGCTGCTTTGACGATGACAATCCTGCAAGCAACTGTGTTTAAAAAACGGCCGGTAGATTCTGCTAGCCTGAGCAGTACCGAGAAAACTACGCTGCCTTTAGGTCGAGTTTACGGCGTGAACAGCTACGGTGCGGAAGGATCTCACCTGAAAGTTTCCCTGACGGAAGAACTGCCAAATTTGGGCAATACAGGTTATGTTTTTCCTAGTTTTGTTCAGTTCAAGCGGGGAGATAAAATTTTCGATCCGGTTCCGAACAATGTGGAATTGAACGTGCCGTATTTTTCGCAGCGGGACAATCCGCGTTTTGACTGGTCTACTTGCAATGTAACTTCGATCGCGATGGTACTTTATTATTACGGCGTTCGTTCTGAGTGGGGCGGACAGTTGGAGGATGAGTTGTTGCAGTGGTGTTTCGACTATGCCGGCCAGGGTTCTCAAACCGATCACAGCGTGCTTTCGGCACTGATTCAGGCTTACGGGTTTAAGACGAGTTTTAGTACGACTCGTATGTGGGCCGATGTGCGATCGGAATTGCTAAATCGGCGACCAGTAGTTTTAGCCGGAGATTTTACTGCGGCCGGTCACATTCTTACTGTAATTGGCTACAATTCTCAAGGTTATATCGTGCAAGATCCTTGGGGAAATGCACTCACCGGTTACAGCGATACTGAGGGGAGAAAGTTGATGTATCCCTACGGTTACGTCAATCAAGTTGCTGGGCCAGATGGGAATGTTTGGGCGCATTTTATCTCTCGATAAGGTTTTTAGGTGCGCGAGGTGTTTAGGAACAGGCAAGATGCCTGTTCCACTAGAACATTTAGTTTTTGTGGAATGGAACAGGCAAGATGCCTGTTCCACTAGAACATTTAGTTTTTGTGGAATGGAACAGGCAAGATGCCTGTTCCACTAGAACATTTAGTTTTTTGTGGAATGGAACAGGCAAGATGCCCGTTCCACTAGAACATTTAGTTTTTTGTGGAACGGGCATCTTGCCCGTTCTTCAGAATGCTACAATCGATCGCCTCAAGCAATCTTGCGCTTAATTTTGCGTTTCGCTCCACCAATGCCTAGAATGCCAAATCCGGCTAAAGTACCGAAGATAGTAGCAGGTTCTGGTACTGGTTCAGCAGAGCCTTGTTCAAAAGAGCCTTTAATGGCGATCGCATCGTTAGCGCACTCGGCAAAAAAGTTAGCAATATAGTTCCCCGAAGGCATTGAGGATTTGTTAAAACTGAATCCGATTGTTTGAGAACCTACTGCATTAAACTGAGCGAAATTAAGACCGAGGGCGCTCAAATTTCCTGACGTTAAAAAATTGATTTCTCCTACTTTTGTTCCCGCAGCTATTGAGTTGAGAACCGTCCAGTTACCTGTTTGTTCAAAATAGGGATCTGTGGCAGCTAAATCGCCCATTGATGGGGTTCCGCCTTGAGATGCAACTACGGTGTTGAATTGATTTAAATTGGCAAAGCCAGAGTTAGTTTGGGTGACGTTTTTAGCGGTAACATTGCTGTAAACACCTGTTGCCGCCACGCCTGAGTCATTTCCGGTGGCAAAGCGAACGGCAAATAAGTTACTATTTGTGTTCGCTGTGTTGAAGTTTTGACCGGAAAAATTGAAGAATAAATCGCCGTAGTTGATGTTGCCTCTTTGAGCGGCGCTGTCTGCATATCCTGCTAAACTTAGATTGGAGTTAATGGCAATGAAAGCTGTATCTGATGTTTCTTTGATGGCGATGCCGTAAAATTCAAATTCGCCCCCGCCAATTTGGGGCCCTGTCACGCCGTCGCTGAAGGAATCGATCGCATAATTCCAGCCGTTAGATAGCGTTGCTGCTGTAGCTTTTTGTTGCTGTAGTGCGATAATTGCACAGAAAACAGTCGCTGAGTAAGTCCAGCGGATGCCCTTTTTAGCAATGGAATTCATAAAATGCTGCCTGGGTAATGAGTGTTAAAGTATCATGTTTGGTCGATCGACTATTTTTAATTTTCAGTAAATCATACATTCCGACCGAATTTATTAAAGTTTCGGTAAAGATTTTGTCCGGCGATCGCATCACATCAACGAGATTGGTTAAAAAAACCAACCAATGCCACTAGCTAAATACAGGACTGACGCAGGCACAGTATTTAGTAGACCTCTTGCAAAAATAGCTGGGACGGGCAAGATGCCCATCCCACAAAAAGTTTTTTTCTTGTGGAACGGGCATCTTGCCCGTTCCAAAATTTGATTAAAAGGACTTTTGCAAGATGTCTAATAATTATAATTACGTTTGTTGTGAGGACTGAAGTCCTCAAAGTCCTAAAATGCCGATCGCCCACAATTTTACTAATTTTACTATAAGCGATCGACCCAATAAGCTCGCTCGTCGATCGTCAAAACACTGAATCAGCACTTTTTCGGGAAGTGCCGCACTTGCGAGAATTGGAGAATCAAAAAAATTTCATAGGGCGATGCGCGATCGCACGTTTTTATAACAGTCGATAAACTTCCTGCAATATATCACAGCAGGCATCGCGGGTTCACTGTAACTCGGGCGGTAGTTTCTGCACTCTTCTGCGGTGCATAAATCAATCGAATTTTTAAATGCTGTTAAGATCTCGCCGACAGTTCGTTGACTATCTTGACTCTTCCCTTGAGCACAGAACGCAGCAGGCGGTTGATCGAATGTCTGCATTCATCGTCGAGAGAGTCGTCTAAAACAGCAGCCATCAAACCGTAGCGATCGGCTAAAGTCAAACAACCCGTATCGGTAACAGAGACAAGCATTTCGGAAATAGCGCCGGGGATAAGTTGAACTAAAAACATGAGACGTTCTCTGAATTCGATACTTATATCATCTCTCGTTCTCCGAAAATCGAGAGTGACGCTGGCCTAACAAAGAAGGTGATGTTTTGAGCCAAATCATGTGACAGCGACCGCTCTAATTATGTGACGAGCTGCGTTTTAAGTCTGCGATCGCAGTCACAATATTAATCTTATATATTTGTCTATTTCCCCTTCTCCCCTCCCAAATCTAAAGATTTACACAGGTTTTTCTGCCATGTGGGTGTCTTTACGCATGACCCATGTATAAGACGCATCGCCCCTATGCGAAATGTTCATAAATCTCAACATTTTGTAAAAATAGCTACGAATATTTACTGTGGTGCGCTTTACATTCATTCATAACAAAGGTGCATCGAAATGCAGCGATCGACCGAACCCTCGGTAGCAACTATAACCATACATAGTTTTGTGCAGTTCGAGGCAGCGCCCGGTCAAGCTCAAATGTACAGAAGACCAACCATGCTTAAAAGAAATTAGATCGAGTAACTAAATATACAGTTTTAAATCCATACGCTCACTAAGGTTAGCAGGAAACACACTTTATGCTCCAAGTCAATACCTCCACCGAAAAAGCCAGCAGCGAGGGTAAGCCGATGACCCAAACAGTAGAACCCAAAGCCAGCCAGAACAAATTTGAAAAACTCAAAGCCGAAAAAGATGGCTTAGCACTAAAAGCAGAACTCGACCACTTCGCCGAAATCGGCTGGGAAGCAATGGACGAAACCGATCGCGAGCACCGCCTCAAATGGCTCGGCATCTTTTTTCGACCAGTAACTCCCGGCAAATTCATGATGCGGCTGCGCTTGCCCAACGGCATCATTACCAGCAATCAAACCAGAACTCTAGCAGAAATCGTCCAACGCTACGGCGACGACGGCAGCGCCGACATCACCACCAGGCAAAACCTGCAACTGCGCGGAATTCGCATCGAAGACGTGCCCGACATCTTCCGCCGCCTCAAAGAAGCGGGCATGACCAGCATCCAGTCTGGCATGGACAACGTACGCAACATCACGGGTTCCCCAGTCGCTGGCCTGGACGCGGACGAACTGATTGATACGCGGGAACTGGCGAACCAAGTCCAAGACATGATTACGAACAGCGGCGAAGGTAATCCCGCGTTTTCAAATTTGCCGAGAAAGTTTAATATTGCGATCGCAGGCTGCCGCGACAACTCAGTCCACGCAGAAATCAACGACATCGCCTTCGTACCCGCTTACAAAGACGGCAATATCGGCTTTAACGTTTTAGTCGGCGGTTTCTTCTCCGCCAAACGCTGCGAGGCAGCAGTTCCCCTCAACGCCTGGGCAAGTCCCAGCGACGTTGTAGATTTGTGCGAAGCCATTTTAAGTGTGTATCGCGATCGAGGCCCGAGAGCAAACCGCCAAAAATCGCGCTTGATGTGGCTGATTGACGAACTCGGAATCGAACAATTCCGCGCCGCAGTCGAACAAGAATTAGGCCGCACATTGCCCCCCGCCGCCCTCAAAGATGAAATCGTCTGGGAAAAACGCGACCACATCGGCATCTACGACCAACAACAAGCAGGGCTAAAGTATGTAGGGCTGCACGTTCCCGTCGGACGGTTGCAGGCATCGGATTTGTTCGATTTGGCCAGAATTGCCGAGGTTTACGGCAGCGGCGAACTCAGGCTCACCGTCGAAGAAAACGTCATTGTTCCCAACGTTCCCGAATCGCGGATTGAATCGCTACTCAAAGAACCGCTGTTGCAGCGTTTTTCGATCGACCCCGCACCCCTGACGCGAGCATTGGTTTCCTGCACCGGCTCGAAGTTTTGCAACTTCGCCCTCATCGAAACCAAAAGCCGCGCTGTGGCAATGATTGAGGAACTCGAAACCGAACTTTCAGTTCCCAAACCGATCAGAATTCACTGGACGGGTTGCCCCAATTCCTGCGGTCAACCCCAAGTAGCAGATATCGGTTTGATGGGCACAAAAGTTCGCAAGAACGGCAAAACCCTCGAAGGTGTAGACATTTACATGGGAGGTACTGTCGGTAAAGACGCTCACTTGGGAAAATGCGTCCAAAAAGGCATCCCTTGCGAAGACCTCAAACCGGTGCTGCATCAACTGTTAGTCGAGCAGTTTGGGGCCGTTCCCAAAGAGATTGCAGGGGATGTAGCTGTGCTGAACCGGCAACTGCAATTGACGGTTGAGGAGGGCGAAGCGGCAGTCCCGGCAGCCAAACCTCAGACATCTACTGTCATTTTCGCTCGATCGGGCAAAGAAGTTGCTTGCAGCGAAGATGAGTACATTCTCGACGTTGCCGATCGCGCTGGCATTGAACTCGATAGCAGTTGCCGATCGGGAACCTGCGGCACTTGCAAGCAGCAACTCCTAGAAGGCAAAACAGTCTACGACAGCCAACCCGACGCGGCCGCCAACTTAGAACCAGGGTTCATTTTAACTTGCAGCGCGCGGGCGATCGGCAAAGTGTCGATCGACGCCTAAACTCACAATGTCAGATGCGAGATAAACAAACAGAATTCTGTCATTGCCAAGATCGCGAAGTAATCTCACATCTGACATTTCCACCATCTCAAAGTACAACAACAATTCAAGACAAATGAGCAACCTTTCCAGAAGAAAATTCATCATCACCGCCGGAGCAACAGCAGCCGGCACCCTCCTAGCCCACGGTTGCAGTTCCGGTTCCACCACATCTAGCGCAACTCCCAGCGGCGCCACACCCAGCGCCGCCCCAGCAGTCAACATCAACCCCGCCGACGCCCCAGAAGTTACCGCAGCCAAACTCGGATTCATCGCCCTCACCGACGCAGCACCCTTAATCATCGCCCAAGAAAAAGGGTTATTTGCCAAGTACGGCATGAAAGACGTACAAGTTACCAAACAAGCATCTTGGCCAGTTACTCGCGACAACTTAGAACTCGGTTCCGAAAAAGGCGGCATTGACGGAGCCCACATCTTATCTCCGATGCCTTACCAAATGACATTAGGCACAATTACCAAAGGCAATCAGCCAGTGCCGATGTACATTCTCGCCCGGTTAAATACTAACGGCCAGGCAATTTCCCTTAGCAAAAAATACCTAGATTTAAAAGTAGGTACAGACAGCGCACCCCTGAAAGCAGCTTTTGGCAACCAAAACCTTCCTGTTGCTATCACTTTTCCCGGTGGCACCCACGACTTGTGGATGCGCTACTGGCTAGCAGCCGGCGGTATTAATCCAGATACAGATGTTTCCGTGATTCCCATACCGCCGCCGCAAATGGTAGCGAACATGAAATCTGGCAGCATGGAAGCCTTTTGCGTAGGCGAACCTTGGAATGCTCAGCTAGTTACTCAAAAGGTAGGATACACGGCCTTAATAACTGGAGAAATGTGGAAAGATCATCCTGAAAAAGCTTTAGGTTTAAGAGGAGATTGGGTTGACAAAAACCCCAAAGCTGCAAAAGCAATTACAATGGCTGTCCTGGAAGCCCAGCAGTGGTGCGACAAGCCAGAAAATCACGATGAGATGTGCCAAATCATCTCTCAAGATAAGTGGTTAAAAGTTCCATTCGCAGATATTATCGGTCGCTCTAAAGGTCAAATTGACTACGGTACCGGCCGCATTGAAGCTGCCAGCCCAGTGGCGATGAAATTCTGGGCGGACAATGCTTCCTATCCCTACAAGAGTCACGATGCTTGGTTCTTAGCTGAAAATATTCGCTGGGGTTATATCCCGGCAACTACCGACATCAAAGCAACGGTTGATAAAGTTAACCGCGAGGACATTTGGAAAGCAGCAGCGACAGCACTTAGCGTTCCCGCAGCCCAAATTCCTGCTACCACTTCTCGCGGTGTCGAAACCTTCTTTGACGGCGTGAAGTTTGACCCAGAAAAACCAGAAGAATATCTGAAGGGTCTGGCAATCAAAAAAGCATAATTGGTGAACAGTTGACAGTTGACAGTTGACCAATTTTAAAATTGAGTGGAGTTGGGTGGAGTGAAACGGAGGGTTCCTAACTCAACCCACCCCAGACACGGTTATCCCTTCAAAGTATCTAGAAATAATCGATTATTCACAATACTGCAAAAACAAAAATGGCAACAAACCTCGCTGTTACTAAAAGCAAAAATCCAGTAAATTTCGTTCTGGATCGGGTTCAAAAAAACCGCCGCAAAATCATCCGCCCGCTAGTGGCGATCGCAGTTCTGCTGATAATCTGGCAAATCCTTTGCAGCAGTCCAGAGTCCACCTTGCCCGGCCCGATAAAAGCCGTCCAAGAAAGCTGGAATCTGATTGTCAATCCGTTCTTCGACAACGGCGGCACGGACAAAGGCTTATTTTGGCAACTGGCGGCAAGCTTGCAGCGGGTGGCGATCGGCTTTACTTTGGCAGCAGTTCTCGGCATTGGTTTAGGAATATTGATCGGCACAAACTCTTTAATGTTCGATGCTTTAGACCCGCTGTTTCAAGTATTCAGAACTATCCCGCCCCTGGCTTGGCTGCCGATCGCCCTGGCGGTATTTCAACAGTTCAATCCCTTTGAAGGTCTGGGCGTAAAAGCTAACGAAGTTTCAGCGCTTTTTGTAATCTTAATTACAGCAATTTGGCCGATTCTAATTAACACCACAGTAGGCGTCCAACAAATACCCCAAGACTACAGAAACGTCGCCCGCGTCTTGCGCCTTCCCAACCAAAAATACTTCTGGAAAATCCTGCTACCCTCTTCAGTTCCTTACATCTTCACAGGCTTGAGAATTGGTATCGGTTTGTCTTGGCTGGCGATCGTAGCTGCGGAAATGTTAGTCGGCGGCGTCGGCATCGGCTTCTTCATCTGGGACGCTTACAACAGTTCTCGACTCAGCGCCGTGATTTTGGCAGTGCTTTATGTAGGAATCGTCGGTTTGATTTTAGACAGAATCGTTGGTTTCATCGCTTCCAAAGTTGTTCCCGAAGAACAAAAATAGAATTTGGATAACAGTTAACAATACAAGGTGCGCGCGGCGCACCTTACAGCCAACAAGTTACAGAGACTTAATTTACAAATTACAAACTAACCTAAAATTGCCATGTCAGTATTTGTTGAAGTAGACCACGTTGACCGCGTATTTAACTTGCCCAATGGAGAGCAATACATCGCTCTTAAAAATATCGAACTTAAAATAAAAAAGGGAGAATTCATCACCTTAATCGGACACTCGGGCTGCGGCAAATCTACACTGCTAAATATCATCGCAGGCCTCGACAACGCAACTCAGGGCGGGATTACTTTAGAAGGGCGCGAAGTCCGCGATCCAGGCCCGGACAGAATGGTGGTGTTTCAAAATTACTCGCTGCTACCTTGGCTGACGGTGCGCGAAAATATCGCCCTAGCAGTAAATGAAATTTACAGCGGTAACTCTAAAGAAGATCGCGAGTTGGTGATCGAACACCACATTAAATTAGTCGGACTCGGACAGGCGGCTAACAAACGCCCCAGCGAAATTTCTGGGGGGATGAAACAACGAGTTGCGATCGCCCGCGCCTTGGCGATTCGACCGAAATTGCTGCTGCTAGACGAACCCTTCGGAGCCCTCGACGCTTTAACTCGCGGCGGTTTGCAAGAACAGTTGATGAAAATTTGCGAGGAAAGCAAAGTCACCAGCGTGATGGTAACTCACGACGTGGACGAAGCTTTATTACTCAGCGATCGCATTGTGATGCTCACCAACGGCCCGGAAGCGCAAATCGGACAAATTCTCGAAGTGAACATTCCCCGCCCCCGCAAGCGCATGGAAGTTGTCAACCATCCGAGTTACTACGCGCTGCGCAACGAAATGGTTTACTTTCTCAACCAGCAAAAGCGCGTCAAACAGCGCAAGGCCACACAACAACCGCCTGCGATCGCCCGCAACGGCCTAGAAAAAATCAACCTCGACATCGGCTTTATTCCCCTCACCGACTGCGCGCCCTTAGTCGTAGCCAAAGAAAAAGGATTCTTCAAAGCCCACGGCTTAGAAGAAGTCACCCTCGTGCGCGAACCTAGCTGGAAAGAAATTGCCAAAGGCCTCGCCGAAGGACGGCTGGACGCGGCGCAAATGGTCGCAGGGATGCCGCTCGCCATGCTGTTGGGCATGGATGGTCAAGCCCCTGTGCCCGTCTGTAGCGCCCTCACTCTGTCTCGCAATGGCAATTCGATTGTTTTCGGCAAACACCTTTACAAACAAGGCATTCGGACATTAGAGGATTTCAAAGCTGCGATCGCCAGCACCCCGGATAAAGTTCACACCTTGGGCACGGTACACTCCGCCTCGATGCACAATCTGCTGTTCCGCTACTGGCTGGCCGCCGGCGGCATCGACCCCGACCTCGACGTGGCCTTGACCGTGATTCCGCCCCCGCAGATGGTATCGAATTTAAAAGCAGGCAACATTGACGGTTACTGTTCGGGCGACCCCTGGAATTCCCACGCAGTCAACAGCGGTACGGGTTTTATCATGGCCCGTTCCCTCGACATACTGCCCGGACACATCGAAAAAGTTCTCGGTGTTACCGAAGATTGGGCTCAGAAATATCCTCAAACCCACGTCGCCCTCGTCAAAGCTCTTTTGGAAGCCTGCGAATACTGCGACGACCGCCGCAACCGCGAAGAAATCCTAGAATTGATTTGCCAAGAAGAATACATCGGTGCAGACCCCAAAGACATCCGTCCGGGGTTCCTCGATCCGTACAATTTCGGTACGGAGGCAGAACCCGAAATGCTCTACAACTTCAATCAGTTCTACGTTGACCAAACCAATTGTCCAGACCGCCTAGAAATGGTGTGGGTGATGGCGCAGATGGCTCGCTGGGGACTGATTCCGTTTCCGAAAAACTGGGTGGAAGTGGTCGATCGAGTTTTGCGGCCCGATGTTTTCGGTCAAGCAGTTCGCGAATTGGGTTTGCCGGATATTTCCAGAGTTCGCCGGACGATCGAACTATTTGACGGCACTGTCTTTAATCTAGACGACCCGATCGACTATCTTCACAATGTCAAAATCAAGCGCGACGTCCGCATTGAAGAAATTTTAATTGAACAAATAGGCAGTCAGTGTTCCATCAAACTGCCAGCATAACCAGCAAATAGGAAGAGGGAATGAGGAGCAAGAAATCAGGAAACCAGACTCCAAATCTCCCGCTTCCTAACTTCCTAATTTCAAATTATCAATCCTAAGCTGTCATGTCTAATTCCTCAACCCAAAATCTCAATCCTGAAAATATGCAAACTCTCAAAACCCCCCAAACAACCAAAATTCAAACGGAAAAGCCAGGGTTTCTAACGATTAAAGACGTATCGAAAGTCTACGATAATCTGAAAGAGCCTGAAAAACCTTTTGTGATTCTCGACGGTGTAAACCTGACTATTCATGAAGGCGAATTTATTTGTTTGATCGGTCACTCGGGCTGTGGCAAATCTACTTTGCTGAACATGATCGCCGGATTCAACGGGCCGACAAACGGAGAAGTTGCTCTCGAAGGTTCGCGGATTACTGAACCGGGCCCCGATCGCATGGTGGTGTTTCAAAACTACTCGCTGCTGCCGTGGTTGACTGCTACTGAAAACATCCACCTCGGCGTTGAAAATGTTTACCCGGACAAGTCCGCAGACGAACACAATACGATCGTCAAGGAACACTTGGAATTAGTGGGGCTGACCGAAGCTGCTAACAAAAGACCGGGCCAATTGTCCGGGGGAATGAAACAGCGGGTGGCGATCGCCCGAGCTCTGGCAACTCGCCCCAAACTGTTGATTTTGGACGAACCTTTCGGAGCTCTAGACCCGATTACCCGCGAAGAGTTGCAGGAAGAATTGCTCAAAATCTGGCGCGAGCACAAAATTACCGTCATCATGATTACTCACGATATTGATGAAGCTTTGTTTTTGGCCGATCGTATCGTAATGATGACTAACGGCCCAGCGGCTTCGATCGGCGAAGATATGCACATTCCCTTCAGCCGTCCCCGCAACCGGACTCGGGTAATGGAAGACCCCAGATATTACGAACTGCGGAACTTTGCTTTAGAGTTCCTGTTTTCTCGCTACGCCCACCACGAAGAAGATGAAGCAACGGACTCGGAAACAGAAGCCGTCGCGATACCCCTACCAGTACCTGCTGGTAAAAAGCGTGCGGTTGCTGACAGGCAGATCGCACCTGCACCTTTTGTGCATGATACTGCCGAGCCCCCAGAAGCTTCGCCGATCAAACGCGGCATCTTGGCAGCCTCGTGGTTCGTAGGAATGGTTACTTTAGCTGCCGTAAGTATCTCTGTTGTTTCCAGCCAGCTAAAGCAAGCGAAACTAGCAGAAACTGCACCGCAGGCGCCTGCGGCGGTTGTGAGTTCTCCCCCCAGCCCGCAAATCGCAGCAAGTTCGATCGCGCCGAATGCCAGTCCTGCACCCATCGCTAGCCCTGCACCAATTGCAGCAAGTTCTGCACCAATCGCTAGCCCTGCACCAATCGCTAGCCCTGCACCAATTGCAGCAAGTTCTGCACCAATTGCAGCAAGTTCTGCACCGATCGCTACTGGAAGCCCTGCACCAATTGCAGCAAGTTCTGCCACCGCGCCCAATGCAGCAACCAGTGCCGCCCCAGGGATTTCTGACCAAGCCGAACTCGATGCGATCGGAAACCAGTTATATGCACAAATTGACCAAAATTGGAAAACAACTCCGACATTTACCGAAAGTTTAACTTATCGGGTCAAAGTGAAACAAAACGGCGATATCTTACAGTTCGAGCCGACCAATAAAGCAGCTAAAGATTTCGTCAAAGAAACTCCTCTGCCGACTTTGCAAACTCCTGCCGATGCCGCATCAGGCGCTCAAAAAACTGCTGAATTCCAAGTAACTTTTAGCCCCACCAACGGCGGCGGCGGCGTATTAGAAGTTAAAGCAGGGAAGTAGGCAAATTACTCCGGCACTAAATCTCAGAGTGGTATCAACAACCAGGTCAAAATTAGTATCGGCTCGCTGTTTGAGTCCTGCAAAAATTTATCCTAGCCCCTATCCTTGGGGTGAAAATAGTTAGGTCTGAAGTCCTCTATTTGAGGGATATTTAGGAGCAGTGAGCCACTGGCTACAAGCGAAATCGCGAGTTTTAGTCAGATAGCGGTTAATTTTAAATCAGGGTATTGTCCGCTTCTGTGAAGCATTTTTGCGGTGATTGAGTTGATTGATACGTTATTTGCAGGAGCCATCAGTTCCGACTATAATGACGAATTACGAATTACCCATTAGCTTTCAAAAATTAGCATCTAAAATCACCAGATGGAAACTATAAAAACTCTTTGTCCTTATTGCGGTGTAGGTTGCGGTCTAGAAGTTGTTCCAGACAAAAACAAAGGTTGGAAAGTCCGGGGCGATCGCAATCACCCATCGAGTCAGGGTATGGTTTGTATTAAGGGAGCAACGGTAGCAGAGTCCATTCGGAGCGATCGGCTACTTTATCCGATGATGCGAGATACTCTCGACCAACCGTTCCGCCGCGCTAGCTGGGACGAAGCTCTGGATGCAATTGTTAGCCGCATCCAAACAATTCGCAGCACCAGCGGCCCCGATGCTTTGTGCGTTTACGGTTCGGGTCAATGCGCAACAGAAGACTATTATGTTGCCCAGAAACTGGTTAAGGGTTGTCTGGGAACTAATAATTTTGATGCCAATTCTCGATTGTGTATGTCTTCAGCAGTTTCGGGATACGTTCAAAGTTTTGGTTCGGACGGGCCGCCTTGCTGTTACGACGATTTAGAATTAACAGATTGCGCTTTTATTATTGGTAGCAACACCGCAGAATGCCATCCAATTATTTTCAACCGATTGGCAAAATACCACAAAAAGAATGCAAATGTCAAGATGATTGTGGTAGATCCGAGGCGGACTCCGACTGCTGAAGCGGCGGATTTGCACTTAGCAATTAAACCGGGAACGGATATAGATTTGCTTAACGGAATTGCATATTTGCTGTTGCGCCGGCAAGCAATAGATCCTGATTTTATTCAGGAATGCACGGCGAATTTTTCAGCTTTTGCTGAAGTTGTTAGCAGCTACACGCCGGAGTTTGTAGCCTCGCGCTGCGGCATTACTGTCAGCGAGTTAGAAACGGCGGCAAACTACTGGGAACAGTCGCAGCGCGTTTTGTCGCTGTGGTCGATGGGCATCAACCAGTCGTCGGAAGGCACGGCAAAGGTGCGATCGCTGATTAATTTGCACTTGATGACCGGTCAAATCGGCAAACCGGGATGCGGCCCGTTTTCCCTCACCGGCCAGCCAAACGCGATGGGAGGGCGGGAAGCCGGAGGACTCTCTCACTTGCTCCCTGGCTACCGATTTGTGAAAAATGCCGAACACAGAACCCAAGTCGAGGAGTTTTGGGGCATCGCACCGGGAAGCATTTCCCCGAATCCGGGCCGCACTGCTTGGGACATGATTACCGGTTTGGAAACTGGCGATATTGAGTTCCTGTGGATTGCAGCTACCAATCCGGTGGTGAGTATGCCGGATTTGGAACGCACAAAAGCCGCTTTGCTGCGATCGCCCTTTACTATTTATCAAGAAGCTTACTATCCTACTGAAACCTCAGCCTACGCTCACATCCTGCTGCCGGCAACGCAGTGGAGCGAAAAAACCGGAGTGATGACGAATTCCGAACGCCGGATTACGCTTTGTCCCGGTTTCGACACTCCCTCCGGGGAAGCCCGCGACGACTGGAGCATTTTCGCCGACGTGGGCCGCCGGTTGGGTTTTGCCGAACTCTTTGCTTTCGACAGCGTTGCTGACGTATTCAAAGAGTTCGTGCAGTTGACGCAGGGCCAGCCTTGCGACATCACAGGCCTCAGCCACGAATATTTGCGCACAGAAGGCCCCCAGCAGTGGCCTTGTCCCGAAAACGAGCCTCCGCATCCAGCAAACGAAGCGAAACGGCTGTATACTGACAAGCGTTTTCACACTCCCGACGCGCGGGCGAGATTTTCGGCCTATCACTCTCGGGGACTGGCAGAACCTCCAGATCCAGACTATCCGTTTGTGTTGACGACAGGGAGAGTTTACGGACACTGGCACACGATGACTCGCACGGGTAGAACTGAGAAAATCAATCAGTTGCACCCCGATCCGTTTTTGGAAATTCACCCCCGCGATGCTGCTAAATTGCAGATTAAGGAGGGGGATTTGCTGGAAGTTCGATCGCGCCGCGGCAAGGCTCGGTTTCCGGCAAAAGTCACCAAGGCGATCGCCCCTGGTACGCTATTTGTACCGATGCACTGGGGTTCTCTGTGGGCCGAAGGCGCTGAAGCCAATGCCATGACTCATGCTGTAAGCTGTCCAGATTCCAAACAGCCGGAATTAAAAGCTTGTGCGGTGCAGTTGGTGCTGGTTGGGGCAGAAACTGGGACGGAAGTTACCTCCGAAGTCGCCTCCGAAGTCGCCTCGGAAGTTGGGGAATTTAATTGGGCAAAATCCACCGTCGCCGTCACTTCTTGAGCTCCCGTCCAATTTTGGGATGTTACAACTCACATCGCCCCACTAATCTCATCACCTTGGTTTCTTGCCACAGGCTCACGTAAAATCGTAGTTTTTTGTTAAGAAACCGGGTTTTTGGGCCGTTGCTGAGGCACAATCGCAGGGTGCTTTACAGTCGTCAAAACCTCTCTCGACCGAGCAATTTTGAGCTATTACGAACCCTGCAAGCAGCGTTTCCCCGGCAGAGCCCGGGGACAAAGAAAAATTAAATTTAATCTGAGTTTTTCCTTCTCGATTCGGGGTTTTTCCTTCTGACGAATGCCTTCTGCCTTCTTTTTAATTAATCGAGTCAGACAATTGCAGCTTACGCCGGTATGTGCTATGATTGTTTTACAAGGCTTTATTTTCGGCAGTACAGTTCGTTCGATCGGCGTTCCTCCGGATTTAAATCTCTACACCCTCTGATTCTGGAGAATGTTCAATGTCAATCTATGTCGGCAATTTATCCTACGAAGTAACGCAGGAGCACCTCAACCAAACTTTTGGAGAGTACGGTACAGTAAAGCGCGTTCAGTTGCCTGCTGACCGGGAAACAGGTCGGATGCGGGGCTTCGCTTTTGTAGAAATGTCTACTGAAGCAGAAGAAGCCGCAGCCATTGAGGCTCTTGACGGTGCTGAGTGGATGGGTCGCGACCTCAAGGTCAATAAGGCAAAACCCCGCGAAGAACGCGGTTCTTCCAGCGGTAACTGGGGCAACAACGATCGCGGTGGCAATTCTCGTCGCTACTAAACCACCCGAGCTAAATTTTTAGCTCTCTTGTGTGTTCGGCCGGAGCGAGCACGGAGTTAACCATCATTCTTTGTTGAGAATAGTTAATTCTGCGACCGCACCGCCTCTTAAAGTCCTCAAAGTATTGCTAGGCAATAGTTTGAGGATTTTTAATTGCAAATTTTTTTATTAATTACGAGTTCGCTCGCGTGCGATCGATTCCTGTCTGACATGAAAAACTGTAAAATATAACCGGCAGGTATAGCCTCCGCAGCCACCTTCCCCACAGCCTCGTGACCCAGTGAAACCAAGCAATCGCAGAGTTTTGCGCTTGCAAAGTGTACCGAACAATGGCAAAATCATCAATAGACCTCTTGCAAAAATCCTTTTAATCAAATTCTGGAACGGGCAAGATGCCCATTCCACAAGAAAAAAATTTTGTGGGATGGGCATCTTGCCCGTCCTAGTTATTTTTGCAAGAGGTCTAATGAATGATGACTAAATTACTGGTATGCTAAAAAAAATATTTAGGCAAATTTCCAAGTTAGGCAGTGATGAACACTTTCTGCATTTTACAGAAAGTGTAGAAGTAATAATCTCGAAAATTTTATCAATGGCGATGATTTTGGTAATTATCGTCAGCGTTTGCGATTTGCTAGTTTTTTTAGCCAAAGAATTGATAAACAACCAGCAGAATTTGTTAAAAGACACGTTGTTTGTCATATTTGGGTTATTTTTAAATGTTTTAATTGCTCTGGAAATCTTGGAAAATATTACAGCTTATCTGAAAAAGCACGTAATTCAAGTAGAGCTAGTTATTGTAACTTCTTTGATAGCAGTATCTAGAAAAATCATCATTCTTGACCTGGAAAAGAAAACCGCAGCCGACTTGATTGGTTTGGCGATTGCAATTTTCGCGCTTTCCATCAGTTACTTGATAGTGCGGTACACAAATAGAGAAAATGATTAATATTGGGAATTGGGAATTCGGGATTTGGAATTGTTAATAACTAATATCATGTCCGGTCGAGCGACCGGACATGATATTATTCCAACAAACCAGGAGGAGGCACAATTTCAATTCGACCTTGTTCTAAGTCAACAATTGGCACAATCTCTTCCACAAAAGGAATCAATATTTTTGTCGATTTAGGCTCTTTAACGCGAATTTTCCGTGGTTTGCGGGTATTTCTAGGGTCAGCGTTTGCTTTGGGAGTTTCAGGCTGTTTTGGCTTTTCTAATTCTGCGACGACAGTTTCCGACGCCGTTAGATTCGTTTCTACTTCTAAAAGGTCGTTACCTGCGGGAATAATATCACTTACCTTACCTAAAATTTCCCCGGTTAACTGGTTAAAAACTTCCATACCGATCAAATCTTGGACGTAAAACTCATCAGGTTCGAGGTAAGGTCGATCGGTCTTTTCAACAAACAACTTGCAGTCCCGCAGCGCCTCAGCACCGTGGCGGTCTTCCACACCCTCTATCTCTACAGAATACAGTCCTTTGCCAGGAATGTAGCGACCGCCCAAAAACTCGATCGGTTCCGGTTCAGTTTTGTTAGGGCGCAAAAGCCACCGCTTCCCCGGTTCGATAAACCTTTCCGGGAAATCCGAATCGGGATAGACTCGCACTTCCCCGTCCAAACCTTGAGCTGCTACAATTGTACCGATTTCTATCCATTCAGACATAAACTTTTTGGGAATTAGGAATTAGGAATTGAGAATTAGGAATTGAGAATTAGGAATTGGGAATTGGGCCGAAAAGCATCTTCGCAGAAAAGCATTGGTAGCAAACAACAAATAACTACTGACTACTGACTACTGACTACTGACTACTGACTACTGACTACTGACTACTGACTACTGACTACTGACTTCTTTAAACCAACCCTGTTCTCAGCGCTACAACTGCTGCTTGCACGCGGTCATCCACTGCCAACTTATTCATAATACCGCGAACGTGAGTTTTAATAGTATTTGGACTCAAGTAAAGGGCCGCTGCAATTTCGGGATTGCTATTACCTTCCACCATTAATTTTAACACCTCCAATTCCCGCTGCGACAACTGACCAAAAGTAGTTGTAGAGGCAGGTATCGGGGGTTTGAGGTGCTCGATGACAGTGCGGGCAATTTGAGGGTCGAGGTATGTAGCCCCCTCTGCTGCGGCTGCAATCGCTGCTAACAGTCTGTCTACGGAAGCACCTTTAATGCAATAAGCATCAGCCCCGCTAGAAAGAGCAGCAATAATTTCAGTTTCTGCCGTGTGAGAAGTTAACATTACCACTCGAACTTCCGGCAGTTGTGCTTTAATTTGCTGCGTCGCTGCTATGCCGTCGAGCCGCGGCAAACCGATATCCATCACAATAATATCAGGTTTGAGTTTCAGTGCGGCTGCTACACCTAAATAGCCGTCTTCTGCTTGTCCTACTATTTCTATTTCTGGGGAATCGGCTAAAACTTGCTCTAATCCCAGTTGCATCATCGGATCGTCTTCAACAATTAAAATTCTCATAATACGAAGAAAGAAGGAAGGAAGAGGGAAGAGGGAAGAAGAAGGAAGGAAGAGGGAAGAAGGAAGAAGGAAGAGGGAATAAAAAAAGAGTACCGATTATGAAACTAATGACTAATGACCAATGACTAATGACCAATGACTAATGACCAATGACCAATGACTAATGACCAATGACTAATGACTAATGACTAACTTTTAAAACTTCAACAAATTCGCCGGGCCAAATCCAAGTTTCTGCTGCGGGCAAAACTGCTAAACCACTTGTATTGGCGAGGTTAATTAAATTCGCTGAATTTTGGCTGCCGCTAGCAGGTTCAAATTCCCAAACTCCCGCAACTAAATACAGTTTACCCCAAACATAAGTTTCGCGCCGGCCGTGCGATCGCAATTCAACATGACACCGAGCTTTTACGAACTCCGGCCCCCAAGCATCCAGCCCAAGTCCAGAAATCTTTCTCAAAGCAGGTACGACAAACCTCCAACAGCACACTAACGCTGAAACAGGATTTCCAGGCAAACCAAAATACAGACAATCCGAACTCGCAATCGGCGAATCAGATTTTTTTTCATCTCGTTTAAACTGAGCAACAGTTAAAGGTTTTCCCGGTTTAATCGCCACAGAACTAATGTGAATCTTACCTTCCAAATCCGCCAATATTTTCTCAATATAATCGTAGTCTCCTACCGAGACACCGCCTGTAGAAAGCACCGCATCGGCTGTCGAGACAGCTTTGGCGATCGCCTTTTTTAGCGCATCTTCATTGTCAGGAATTATCCCCAATCTTATCACTTCAAATCCCATTTGCGCCAACAAAACGGTCAAAGCATACTGATTCGAGTCTACCAGTTTACCCGGTGCCAAAGGTTGGTCTGGCGATACCAATTCGTCACCTGTCGAAAAAATTGCCACCCGCAGCCGCCGGTAAACCGGGACTTGAATGCACTGTGCAGTTGCTAACACCGCCATTTCTGGGGCGTTGATAACTGTACCCGGACTTAGCAAAGTTGTTCCTGCTTGATAAAAAGCGCCTTTGTGCCTGACAAATGCTTGCGGCTTTTCAGGAGAAACTAAGATAAAAATACGATCGCCCTCTCGCCTGGTTTCTTCCTGCATTACCACCGTATCAGCACCCGCAGGCATCACAGCACCCGTAAAAATTCGCGCCGCTTGCCCGGATTGCACCGTATTTCCAGGCTGATATCCCGCTGGAATTTCTTCGACTACTTCGAGTACCGCTGGTTTTTCGGCGCTACAGTTTTCCACATCAGCAAACCGCACCGCGTACCCATCCATAGCCGAATTGTCCCAATAAGGAAAATCGAGGGAACCGGTGACGGGTGCCGCCAAAATGCGCCCCGATGCTGCCAACAAGTCTACAGTTTCTACATCCCGCTGACTGTCGAGGGGTTGCGCCAAATTTAGAACGATAGATTCTGCTTCTTGTACTGACAGCATGACTGCCCCCCAGTTTGACAATACTCTTCTTAGTTTAGCAAAGTAGCAGCTATAGTGGAGAAGGATTTTTTTATTCGTCTGCGGTAAACTTTCCTTTTCTTGTCCCTCACTTATGACTGTTTCTCGTTCGGTTTTTAAACTCAATGGTTTATCTGTCTTGCTGGTGGCAATCCTGGTTATCTTTACTCAAATGTCAGGTTTACAAGTTAGCGATTTATTCTTTCACCCTTTTTTCGCCCGCACTCCAAATGTTGCCTTGTTAACTCGCACCTTTCAACTATTATGTTCTGTGCCAGTCATTGTTTGTACTTTTAGCTATGGATTGGCTAAAACTATTCAACCGCGCCATTCAGAAAATCGATTTATTCTCTTCTCGGCTTTGTTGACAGGTGGATTTTTACTAAATGAAATTTACAGAATTCATATATATATGGTAGCAGCGGGAATTCCCAAGCTAGGAGTAAGTCTTTTGTACGCCCTTGTTTTGTCCTCCTACGGATGGTTTTTTTGGCGAGAACTACAGTTGACTCCCTACCAAATATTGTTGGCTGGGTTGGGCTTGTTGTTTTTGGCGATCGGCGTGGATTCACTGCATTTAAAAAACAAGATAATTTCCAGTTTACTAGAAGGAGTACCTAAGTTGTTTAGCGAAATCAATATTGCCTTTTATTATTGGTATGTCTGCAAATCTTTTATCGAAAAAGCTTTTCATGAATCATCAAAACCTCCTGATAGCTTTGTGATATAATGCTAGCATAAATACCGCCTCAAAATTTACCCTTTCCAAAACTGCCCTCCCACATTAGGATTTACACCACCTGCATCGCTCGGTCTTCATCGGCGGTTAAGACACTTTAAATGCAGCCTCTAAAATACCATGATAGCAGTCACCATCAACTTTAATGCGATCGCCCAAATAACCGACGACCAATTTTATCAACTGTGTCGCCAAAACCCCGATGTCAAATTTGAACGCAACGCCCAAGGAGAAATAATCGTCATGTCACCCACAGGAGGAGAAACCGGAAATTATA
Organism: Microcoleus sp. A003_D6; assembly: GCF_036702825.1. NCBI lineage: Bacteria > Bacillati > Cyanobacteriota > Cyanophyceae > Oscillatoriales > Microcoleaceae > Microcoleus > Microcoleus sp. A003_D6. The sequence continues at coordinate 42,238 of NZ_JAUBWA010000013.1, forward strand.
ATTTTGAAATAGCTACTGATTTTGGAATTTGGAACAGACAAACTAAACTGGGAATTTGTTTCGATTCTTCAACTTGCTTCAAACTGCCCAGCGGTGCAAATCGTTCTCCCGATGTCTCTTGGATAAAAAAAGAAAGATGGGACGCACTAACTCCCGAACAAAAACAAAAGTTTCCTCCGATAGCCCCAGATTTTGTCTTAGAATTAATGTCGCCGACAGACAGTTTAAAAGATACTCAAGACAAAATGCAAGAATACATGAACAACCACGTAAAACTCGGCTGGTTAATCAACCGTAAAACGCGCCGAGTTGAAATTTATCGCCAAGGGCAAGAAGCAGAAATACTGGAATCTCCAAGAGAACTATCAGGAGAAGATATTTTGCCCGGTTTCGTGCTAAACTTGCAGCTTTTCTGGCAATAACTAAAAATTCTGCATCCATCGACCTTTATCTGCAATTAAAATATTTTAAATGCAGCCTCTAAAATACCATGATAGCAGTCACCATCAACTTTAATTCGATCGCCCAAATAACCGACGACCAATTTTATCAACTCTGTCGCCAAAACCCCGATGTCAAATTTGAACGCAACGGCCAAGGAGAAATAATCGTTATGTCACCCACAGGAGGAGAAACCGGAAATTACAATTCAGAAATCAATGCCGATTTTGTAATTTGGAACAGACAAACTAAACTGGGAATTTGTTTCGATTCTTCAACTTGCTTCAAACTGCCCAGCGGTGCAAATCGTTCTCCTGATGTTTCTTGGATAAAAAAGGAAAGATGGGACGCACTAACTGCCGAACAAAAACAAAAGTTTCCTCCGATAGCCCCAGATTTTGTTTTAGAATTAATGTCGCCGACAGACAGTTTAAAAGATACTCAAGACAAAATGCAAGAATACATGAATAACCAAGTAAAATTAGGCTGGTTAATCAACCGCAAAACGCGCCGAGTTGAAATCTATCGCCAAGGGCGAGAAGTAGAAATACTGGAATCTCCAAGAGAACTATCAGGAGAAGATGTTTTGCCAGGTTTCGTGCTAAACTTGCAGCTTGTCTGGCAATAATCAGACATCCTGCATCTATCAGCGTTTATTTGCGTTCATCTGCGGTTCAAAAAAATCCTATGGAAACTAAAGAAACAACTTCCCTAACAGCCGAACAGCACAAACAGAAAATGCAGCGCCGCCAAGAAGTACAGGCGCAGCGAATCGCCGGCGCTTCCAAAGACAAAGGTTTAATAATTGTCAATACTGGTAACGGTAAAGGCAAAACTACGGCCGCTTTGGGAATGGTTGTGCGATCGCTCGGTCACGGCTACCGCGTCGCCATAGTACAATTTATCAAAGGAGCTTGGGAACCCGCAGAGAAAGCCGTTTTTCAACTCTGGGAAAAACAGCTAGAATTTCATGCAATGGGAGAAGGTTTTACCTGGGACACGCAAGACAGAGACAGAGATATCGAAACAGCTCAAAAAGCCTGGGGAAAAGCTATAACTTTTATCTGCAATCCCGAATTTAAATTAGTGCTTTTAGATGAAGTTAATATAGCATTAAAGCTAGGTTATTTGCAAGTAGAACAAGTCCTAGCAGGGTTAGACCAAAAACCTGAAGAAACTCACGTTATTTTAACAGGTAGAGGCGCGCCACCTGCACTAATTGAACGCGCTGACTTGGTGACAGAAATGACTTTAGTCAAGCATCCATTCCGGGAACAAGGCATTAAAGCTCAGCCAGGTATTGAGTATTAATCTTGTTTGCAGTCAGGACGAAAAGTCTTAATTGGCTTAAAGCTGATTTGGAGAGGACTAAAGTCCTCGCTACAAACCGTATTTATGTTGTTTGCAGTCAGGACTTTTTCCCCAATCTAATACCAATTTTAAAAAAGAATGCAACAGTATTCTTGTTCCCCCCCTTAGCAAGGGGGGGCTAGGGGGGGTCGAAGAGTGTTGCACGATTTTAGAGAAATGGTATAAAATCTAAAATTTCAAATATATCCTAGGCTGGCAACATCAGAGTAAAAGTTGACCCCTTGCCAAACTCGCTACTCACCGTAATTTCTCCCCCCAGCATCTGAGAATATTTCTGCGCTATTGCCAAACCCAAACCCGTACCTCCGTACTTGCGGGTAGTCGAAGCATCGGCTTGCGTAAAAGGTTGAAATAACTTTTGTAGCTGTTGGGGAGTTATCCCAATTCCCGTATCAGTACACTTAAAAATTAACTGTTCATCGTCCCAGCTATTCTCGTGATTTTTAATTCTTTCAACGCTGAGTGTAATTGTCCCTTTATTAGTAAACTTAGCTGCATTGCTGAGCAAGTTAAACAAAATTTGAGTAAGCTTAATTTTATCGGAATGCAATTCGCCAATATTATTAGGACACTCAACATTCAGGCGATTGGTGTTTCGCAAAAATAGCGGTTGAACAGTTTTCGCTACATATTGAACTGCCTCCGACAGGTCAAAAGTTGTTAAGTCAAGTTCGGCGTGACCTGCTTCGATCTTCGACAAATCGAGAATATCATTAATTAATGTTAGTAAATGCTGGCCTGAATTGTGAATTCTCTCCAAATCCGACACAAAATCTTCTTCGCCCAAATCTAAAGCTTCTTCTTGCAGGATCTCGCTGTAACCGATAATCGCATTCAGAGGAGTTCGCAGTTCGTGGCTCATGTTAGCCAAAAACTGACTTTTAGCCAAATTAGCAGCTTCTGCTGCTTCTTTTGCTTTGTACAGTTCTGCCTCGGCTTGCAAGCGGTCGGTCACGTCGTGAGCCAGCACTAATTCAGCATTTCTGCTATCAAATAGCATGGCATAAGAAGTAATTTCTACATCAATAATTGTGCCGTTTTTTTTCTGGTGCTGCCACACACCGGCAAAATCAATACCGACATCTACTGGGGATATATTTTTTAACAATCTCGGCTGCTCTTGGGGGGGACGAATGTCTGCAACGGTCATGTTGAGAAATTCGTCGCGAGTGTAGCCGTAGTGGTGGATAGCAGCCTGATTGACGGCTATAAATTCTAGAGTTGCTAAATCGTAAACCCACATTGGATGGGGGTTATTTTTAAACAAAAGTCTGTAGCGTTCTTCCGAGGCTCGCAGTTCGGCTTCGGCTTGCTTGCGCTCGGTAATGTCGCGGACAACAGTGCAAATAATCTCGCGGCCGCCGTAGGAAATTACGCTGGCGCTTACTTCCACGTCCACGCAGGAACCGTCTCGTCGCAGGTAGAGAACTTCGCCAATTCTAAATTTTTTGTCGGCCAGCAGCAACTCGATATTGTTGTCAATTAGGTCTTTAGAGTAAGCGATGATATCGTAAACAGTCAGTTGGGAAATCGCATCAAGACTGTAATCGAGCAAGTTTCTAAACGCTGTATTGGCTTCCAAAAGGCGTTTGGTTTGAGCGTCCCACAGGAAAATGCAGTCTGTAGCTTGCTCGACTACGGCTGCGTACCGGGCTTTTTCCTCAAGTTGTTCGTTTTCGGCGATCGCGATCGCACTGAGCATTCCGTTGATAGTATGGGCAAGGTCGGACAACTCGTCTTCGCCCGTCACCGGCAGCCGCATCGAGAGGTCTTGGCTGCTGCTAACGCCGTTCACTGCTTTCGCCAAACCGCTCAGCGGAGACAGCACTAGATGCTCTAGCAGCAGCAAAGTGCAGCCGACAAACCCAATTCCCGCTAACGTTACAGACACCAGCAAGTACAGCAAACTAATTTGACCTTGCCGATATATTTCTCTGGGGATATCCACCCGCAATAGCAGCGCAGGTCGATCGTAAATATCGCGGATCGTAGCGTAACCCGCGATCGAATCTTCGCTTAAAGGACGCACCAAAATCGGTTGTTTTGCCGACAGTTTATCCCGTACTTTCTGAAAATCAGCAGGCAATTCAGGCTCATTAATGCTGTGTACAATCAGCGGCAAGCGAGTAATTTTAGACATCCGCTCAATACCAGCAGCATCTAAATTGCGCCCGAATATCAGCGTACCTCGGATCGGGCCGGTGCTTTTAGTAGTGAGAATTGGCCGGGAAGTAATCAGTATCGGCCCTGACGGCAGCAGCAGGATGCCAGCGAGGCTGCTTTTGGCATTGGGGTGCTGCAACAGCGGGTCGCTCAGAGAAATGCGCTGTTTTAATGCTTCTGGAACAGGCGTTAGTTTCAGCTTTTGGCTGTCTAAACCCGTACCGTAAACTATTTTGCCAGAAGTATTGACAAATACGGCTATATTAACTCTTATATTAGCGAGTCCTTCTGGAATTAAATTGGAGTCAATGTATTCTGAGTTGCGGTTTTGGATGAAAGCGTAGGTGTCGTCCCAGGCCGACCAGTCGGCAAAGCGCGAATTGAAGTCATCTGCGGTTTGCCCGAACACGCTGAGCACTCCCTTGACAACCTGTGTGGCTTCTTGTTCTTCTGCTTTGGCAAGGCTGCCCAAGAGGATGCTTGAGGAGGTGGCATACAGAATGCCAGTCAGTCCCGCGATAGTAATGCCAACGATTGATAGTGTTTTCCGACGCAGTTTCATCTTGCCGTGTGTGTGGTGTCCGTCCGAAATTCTCAACTCAGGAGCAATTTTACTGCTGTTTCCTGAACCCTGAATGCTGGGGCGGCGCCAGTCTTCTGCTACTTTCCCCACACCTGTTGTTTGTGAGCTTCCTTGCAAATACCCAAGATGCGGCGATCGTTCTCGCTGATGGCAGAAATGGGGTAATACTGTTGCAGGTTTACGGAGTAGGGAGAGTGACTGCCGTCGTAACTGTCCACTACTGTTAAATTTAACTGAGTTCGATCGCCCGTGCCGTAAAAACAGTAAAAAGCAGACCGAGGCAGGTAAAAAGCGCCGACTACCTTACTCTGCCACATTTCAAACACAAAATATTCTTTTTTAATTTCATCGGGCTGGCTCGACTGGCCGTAGAGGTAAATTCCTTCTGCTAAACCTGTGCTAGCCGTATCGGGCGCAGGATTTGGGGGAGATTGCGAGTCCAAAACGCCGGATTTGATGTCCGAGTGCTGTGTCCCGCGTGCCGGGAATCCGATGCCGAAGTTACCGGGCGAGAGAGCAAGCACGATCGCGAGTGCTTCTAAACTGCCTGTCAATATCAAATAAGTCAAAACCACTCCAGAACCTAAAATTTTAACTAATGCGAACGGGAAGTCCCGCACTCTATCTGTTTACAGGATGAGTGACGGGATGAAAGTGAGGTGAGAAAATAAATTGAGTGATAACGAATCAATGATATGATAGGTGTATCTTGACCATTATCTCCCAATGCAAAAACCAAGCTGAACGGGACGTGTTGCAAGAAAAAATATGGGTCTTAGGAACTAGGACGACCGCCTGTGGAGGGACGGTAAGACTACTTATCTTGGGGGAGATAAAAGCACATCCCGATGAATCAGGAAGCCAGTGCTGTATGCGGAGCATTTCTAGTCTGGTAGTTCACATAGCTGCCTCGAAGCACCTCTTGCCTCTTGTATTAGTTTCAAAAAGCTCGTAGAGAAACCGGGTATCTGGCTTAACGCTGGCTATTCACTTGAACGAACGATCGCCCGCCCGGTTCCTGAACTTATACCATTTAGAAAAAATGTTGCAACAATAAAATTGTTGGGTTTGTTTCGTTCACCCAATGTGTAAGGTGCGTCGCTATTAGATTTGCACTCTTTTTTAGAGATTGTCGATGGCGACACACCCTACATATACTGTTGCATTAATTTAGAAAATTGGTATTAAATTTAAGATTAGTTTTGACAAATTTTGCCTCCGCCCCGATCGCGAGATCGACCACTCAAATAAAAGTATCCTTAAGAGCAGCGCCAACACGAAAAAAAAAGTTGAGATTTTGGGAAAAATCTCAACTTTTTTAGTGACTAACTAGCCAAGTATTCTCGGACTTGAGATTGGCGGCGCCGCAGGTGGGCGAGGGCTTGATGTTCTAGCTGCCGCACCCGTTCGCGACTGAGATTGAGGCGTTCTCCGACTTTCGCCAGAGACATTTCGGTGCCGTCTTCCAAACCGAAGCGCAGAATTATTACATCTCGCTGCTGGGGGGTAAGTTCTGATATCAAAGTATCGAGGTCTTGCCGCAGCAATTCCGAGGTAATGTAGTTATCTGGAGATGCAGTTTCGTCTTCTAAGAGTTCTTGCAGTTCGGTATCTTGGTTGTCTCCTACCCGCAAGTCCAAAGAAACTGGATGTCTTGCCATCAGCAGGTATTCTCGAATTTGGGAAGGTTGCAGTTCCAAGGCGGAGGCAATTTCCCCTGGTGTGGGAGATCGGCCCAACTGCTGCGTGAGTTCCCGCTGCACTTTTTTGATTTTATTCAGTTTTTCGGTAATGTGAATTGGCAATCGAATGGTGCGGGCGTGTTGGGCGATCGCGCGGGTAATTGCTTGCCGAATCCACCAGTAGGCATAGGTAGAAAATTTGTATCCCCGCATCGGGTCAAATTTTTCGACTCCTCGTTCTAAACCGAGGGTGCCTTCTTGAATTAAATCCAAGAATTCCATATTGCGTTTCTGGTATTTTTTGGCGATCGCCACTACTAGCCGCAAATTCGCTTCAATCATCTTTTGCTTGGCGCGCCGGCCTAACTGCAATATCCGGTTCAGTTCGGCTTCGGTCAACTCCATTTCGGCAGCCCACTCTTGATTCGTCAGATCCCGCTGCGATTCTTTAGCAAGTGCTTGTTTTGCTTCGATTAATTTCATCATTTGCTGCACTTGCTTCCCGAAAACAATTTCTTCTTCTCGGGTTAGCAGGGGTACTCGACCGATCTCGTGCAGATAGGTACGAACCGTATCCGTTGAGGAGTATGGCCGGCTGCCCATGCGATCGGCTTTCACTGTCTTGTTTTTGGGGGTGGTGGTGGACATGGGTGAGTATTGCACTCCTTGTAACAACAGATAAAAAGTTGGTGATACCCTGTCCCACTTTTGCAAGTGGGATGAAGACTGCGACAGGGGGGATGTTTCCCCTCCTGTTTATCGGTGACGATCGGTAGAAGCTTGTGGTTTGGGATTACTTTTGTGCTGGATTTTCCAGTAATCCCCGTCGATTTTCCGTAGATCGCTAGCTTTAACGGCTAGTTCAAGGCGAAGTGAATTTAAGTTTACTTTGCTCAATATTATTCCAAATTTTGAGGATCGTAAAGGGTAAAAACCTCTGTCTTAAGGTCAAGATTCTACATTTTTCCTTAAGGTTTTAAATTCCCTGCTAGTTTTAACTGCAACTCAACTTCACAATTCTCATGCAAACAGACTCATGCAAACAGACTCATGCAATTTGAGGGCTTTGTTTTGCTCTCTGTTCCATCATCGCTTGAAATTTTCTTGCTGCCTAGATGCTGCGATGCGAGATAACCGAACTCCATCGCCGTATTAGCTACGACTTAGGCTTTAAAATATATATTGACATTTTTCTTAGAATATGATAAGGCAACTCGGCTGTGAGCAAGTAAAGGTGTATCAAGGCTGGCTGTTGGGCTGTTTAAGTTGAATTATGCCGCGATGCTCAACCAGATTTAAGCTTATGCAGATTTTGTGAAGTTAGGGATGAGGGGTGAGGGGGGGAAAGGGGAAAAGCTTTTGACTGAAAGCTGGGGGCTAATTTTTGGGAAGTTCGATCGTAATTTTGCGTTTATATTTGCGTTTATAACTGAGGACAAAAATCTGATATTTCTGTCATTGCCAGCGATCGTCAATTGTTCGCCAAGACTAATTTACAGTAACATTTGCCTAAGTTCTTTCATTCAGTTGACAGTTGACAGTTGACCTGGGATAGCGACCTCTACCTGGAAGTCCGAGGATTGGAGTAATGAATAGTCTTTTTTTAATTTCTCCCTACAAGGGAGAGGCTTTAAACCAATTCTTTCTGGTAATGAATCTAGCAGTTGTCAATCTAAAATCCTAAATCCATTTTAGCAGCTTCTGATTCGGCAAATACTTGTTCGTCGGGCATTTCTTGCCAGTCAATATCTCCGATTTCCCTGTAGAATTGCTCGTCGTAGGGGCGAGTTTGCACGACTACGGGCATGGGTACGGCGTGTCCCAAAACTAATGCTTGCTGTTTGGAGTCGAGTTTTGCCAAAACCGATCGCAAACTCTGCCCTCCTGAAACGCCGGTAAAAATAGCATCAATGTCTTTATCGTCGTTTAGCAAAGCTGTAATGCGCGTTCCTACTTGCGACATGACTTCGGCGTCGATTCCTGACGGGCGCTGGTCTACAATCAACAGAGTTACGAAGTATTTTCGCATTTCTCTGGCAATTGTACCGAAAATAGTCGATCGCACGATCGCCGGATCGAGAAAGCGGTGGGCTTCCTCAATGGTAATCACCAACGGCTGCGGCTTGTCGCACGGATTTTTACTCTGCAAAAACTTGTCTGCTTTCTTCACGTAAGCTTCGTGAATGCGGCGAGTAATCACATTTGCTGCTAACATATACGACAGCAAATCCGAATGCGAACCAAACTCAATTACTACATTTTTCCCAGCATCCAAACACTGCAAAACCTCAGTTACATAATTTTTCGGACAGCGTTGGCGAATGTATTTCAAATCCTTTAACCGCTCTAATTTTCGCTGCAAAGCCATAATCGAAGATTTATTTCCCCGCTTTTCTTCGCAAAACATTTGAATATCTTCGTTGGTCATTTCCAGCAACTTATTAATCCAACCGCTACCCAATTCGTTTCGCAAAATAATCGCATTTTCGATACTAGCTTCCGACAGATTTAACTCTCTCTGTACGAGGGAAATATCTTCCACTTCAATTTGATCGAAGCTCAAAAACAATTCTTGAGCGTCGCGGACTCCCCGGCGTTTTGTAGACTCTGGATCGAGGGTATAAATCTGAATTTGACCGGGAAACAACTGCCGCAAACCTTTGACAGTGCTAAATTGTTTCCCTTCCGAAACAGCTTCCCACCCGTACTCCGAGTGCATATCAAAAATTAAATTAACAGCAGCTTGCTTGCGAATAATTCCCGATAGAAGCAAGCGCGTCAGAAAAGATTTTCCCGTTCCCGACTTGCCAAAAACTCCGTTGCTGCGTTCCACAAATCGGTCTAAATCCAAGCATACAGCAACGTCCATGTCAATCGGTTTGCCGATCGCAAAATTGCGGCGGTACGGGTCATCTTCCCAGCCAAAAACTGCCCGAAAATCGGTTTCTTTGGCATCAAACACCTGGGAAAAGTGACTGGGAATCGTTTTAACCGGCAGCAGTTCCATATCCGCACCACTTTGTGCCTCAAAAGAACCCAAATTGCCTAATGCCAACTTTTTATCGGGGACTCCGTTACCTGTTGGATTGAAGATTGCTTGAGATTTTTCTTTTTCCGCAGTCAGCATCAACATGGGCGAAAGCTCGATCGTACCGTAGGTGCTGCTACCGGCGAGCACTGCTAGGAGAAAATCGTCGTTGGGGTTGGGAGGGTTGGATAAAATGCGAGCGCTGGATGTTCCGAGAGACACGTCGGTGAGCATACAGAAAAAGTGCGATCGCACCCCCCGCACTACTAAAAATTTCCCCACCCTCATATCTTCTACCGAAACGTCGGCGTGCAGTCGCACTTCTAATCCCTTGCTCAGGGAACCTTGAATAACAGAGCCTAACGGTTTGTCATTAGTCATTAGTCAGTTGTCAGTTGGCTTGGCAGTTGGCAGTTGTTCAGTTGGCAGTTGTTCAGTTGTCAGTTGCTAGTTGTCAGCTTGCCCGCGAGCGGGCCGTTGGGTCGTTGGGTTGTCAGTTGTTTGTGTTGATTTGTTATTCGGTAATTATTAGCAACTGTCAACTAGCAACTGTCAACTAGCAACTAGCAACTAGCAACTGTCAACTAGCAACTGCCAACTGCCAACTGTCAACTGACTAATTACCATTACGATTCTAGCGGTAGTTCAAAGAAACTCAGACTCAGATTTATATCGGTCAAATCCGTTTCGCTCAAATAAGCGTCGGTCAAAGATACCCCTTTTAAACTTGCGCCTTTAAGGTTAGCACCTTTAAGGTTAGCACCTCTGAGATTAACCCGGAATAAATGAGCATCGCTCAAGTCTACCTCAGTTAAATCTGCTCCCTCCAAATTTACTCTCATCAAATCTGCTTTTCTAAGGTCAGCTTCGTTTAACTTAGCGCCGCTGAGGTCAGCTTTTGTCAAGTCTACACCTCTCAAGTCTGCCCCGCTCAAGTTAGCTCGCACCAAAGTAGCTCCGGTGAAATCTGTCTCCCTCAAATCGGCATCGCTTAAATTAGCGCCGCTGAGGTCGGCCCTTGTTAAGTCTACACCCCGGAGGTCAGCAGAACTCAAGTTTACTTGGTGCAAAATTGCGCCGCTTAAATCGGCTCCTCTCAAATCTGTTCCTTCCAAGTTTGCACCTTTGAGGTAAGCTTTTTTTAAGCTGGCTCTGCTGAGGTCTACATTTTTGAGATTGACCGAACTTAAGTTAGAACCGCTCAAATTAGCTCCGCTTAAATCTGACCCGTTTAAGTCGGCTCCGGTTAAGTTTACCCCTTGCAGCGATACATTGGGAGCAATTAAATAAGCTCCGCCCAGGCTGGGGTCAATGCCTTCTGAAAACAATGTTTTGTTGCTGTAAACAGCTTTTTCTAAAATGGTGCCGCTCAAACTGGCTTCCCTCAAGTCCGCTCCGCTGAGGTTGGCTCCTGCTAAGTTTGCCCGATCGAGTTTTGCGCCAAATAAATTAGCTTTGTATAAGTTTGTCCGCCGCAAATCAGCTCCTTTTAAATCGGCTTCGGTCAAATCTACCACAGCCAGATTTAAGCCCGGGAGCGAAGCATTGGGAGCTAGCAAAAATGCTCCCATTGCGCCCGGGTCAATATCCTCGGGAAAGATAGTCCGGTTGTTGTAGACGGCTTTGTCTAAAATGGCGTCGCTCAACTGAGAACCGCGCAAATCGGCTCCGCTGAGGTTGGCTCTGGTTAAGTTGGCGAACTGGAGATTTGCTCCAACTAAATTAGCCTTGATCAAACTTGCTTGTTGGAGGTTGGCTTGACGGAGTTCAGCTCCTACGAGAGTAGCTTCTCGGAGGAGAGCACCGGTCAAATCGGCTCCGGTGAGGTTGGCTAAATTCAGAAATGACTCAGCTAAATCCGCGCCGGCGAGATTGGCGCCGGTGAGGTCGGCTTCGATCAGGTCTGCATACCTGAGAATAGCCTCGCTGAGGTTGGTTTCTCGGAGGTCTGTTCCTCTGAGGTTGGCTCCCCGGAGTTCCGCACCGCCGAGGTTGGTGCCTTTAAGCGCTTGTCCTCTGAGGTCGAGTCGGTGCAGAAAGTCACCAACGTTCATGTCCATGTAGATTTGCCTCTTGATTCTTGACCCTAGCTTGACATTCCGAGGGCTTAATCGGAAATAGGGCAAAAACTATAGATGGTTTGAGGTTGAAGCCTCGCGCACACGGACGGCACTTGTCCGAGGGGGAAGGTCTCGCGATCGAGCTGGACTTGCAAGGTTTTGAGCGGATCGGCACCGGAGGAAACCATCAATTCTAATGTTTGCAAATCCGACCAGGTGGCGATTTCGCCGAGAATTTCCCCGATCGCCTTGACGTAAGGATGATTTACCTCCGAATACCAGTCGGGGGCTGCGAGTCCGGCTTGGTCGAAGCCGAGGTGAACGATCAGAGAGCCTTCTCCGAACAGGGCTATTCCCACCGGCCGCGCTTCTTCTTGCAGCAATAAATCGCGGCTTGCCGCCAAATGCCGCAGTTTTTCGAGATGTTCGTACCGATTGGCAATTGGAGAGTGAAGTGCCTGCCCTAAAATTTCTTCTCCTTCTTCCTTCTTCCTTCTTCCTTCTTCCTTCTTCCTTCTTCCTTCTGCCTTCGTTTCGTTCCACTGAATCGCTACTGTTACTAGATAAGTTTGCAGCAGCAGATGACCGAGTTTTTGAGCTTTTGTTGCCAGATAGATCGAGTTGTAATCTGTGGCTTCAATTAGTAAGGGGACGCGATCGGCTACTTCTATTCCGTAACCTTTCAAACCGGCAATTTTGCGCGGGTTGTTGGTAATCAACCGAATTTTTTGAACTCCCAAATCGTTGAGCATTTGCGCTCCGACGCCGTAGTTGCGCAAATCAGCGGGAAAGCCCAACCGCTCGTTGGCTTCGACTGTATCGTATCCCAAATCTTGCAGCGAGTAAGCTTTTAGTTTATTTACCAATCCAATGCCCCGACCTTCTTGGCGCAAGTAAACTATGACGCCAGAACCGACATTTTCGATCATTTTCAGTGCCGCTTGCAGTTGCATCCGGCAGTCGCAGCGCAAGGAACCCAAAGCATCGCCGGTCAGGCATTCGGAATGCACCCGCACCATGACGGGTTTGTCTTTAAATTCGGCCGGATCGCCCTTGACAATAGCAACGTGTTCTGAGTTGTCTTGGGTGTCGCGGTAAGCGTAGATAGTAAACTCGCCGAATTGAGTCGGCAATTTAGCGATTGTTTCGCGGCGGACGAATCGATCGTGCTTCAGTCGGTAGCTAATTAAGTCGGCAATGCTGATGATTTTGAGGTTGTGGGTTTTGCCGTACTCGATTAATTCCGGCAACCTCGACATCGAACCGTCGGGGTTTTGAATTTCGCAGATGACGCCGGCGGGATACAAGCCGGCGAGTCTGGCGAGGTCAACTGAGGCCTCGGTGTGACCGGCGCGTTTGAGGACGCCGCCGTCGATCGCCCGCAGGGGGAAAATGTGACCGGGACGGCGCAAGTCTTGAGGTTTGGTGTCCGGGTGGATGGCTACTTGGATGGTGCGGGCTCTGTCTTCGGCGGAGATGCCGGTACTGACGCCGTTGACTGCATCGATGCTGACGGTGAAGGCTGTTTGGTTGTTGTCGGTGTTTTTGCTGACCATGAGGGGCAATTCGAGCCGATCGAGCCTTTCGCCGCTCAAGGCCAGACAAATCAAACCCCGCGCGTTCACGGCCATAAAATTGATATTGTCCGGCGTGGCGAATTGGGCGGCACAAATCACGTCGCCTTCGTTTTCGCGGTTTTCGTCATCGACTACTACCACCATGTGACCTGCTTTGAGGTCTGCGAGGGCGCTGTCAATTGAGTCAAATTGAAAGGATTGAGCTGAGGTGTTGTTATTTGGCACTGAGAATTTCAAGCTATAAACAGTAAAGTTATCGAAATAGAATCTATTTTTGATTGTAACCTTTTGTTTCCGGCAGGGGTATTTCCCAGTCCAGATGAGTTTGACAATATTTTTAAACTCACTTACTATGATTATTGCATTTTGTCAACAAAATATCTCCCAAATATTTCATGAGCTTGACTGAGATCGAGAATATTTTAGGTAAACCGTACTTCCAAGCTCCTAATTGCTTAATTTATCTGATTCAAGAAGTTGTCTGGAACTACGGCGCGGGAGTTGCGGGCAGCAAGTTCTTTTCACCCCGCAATGAAAAGTTTCTCTGGTATGTAAAAAATCAAGATAAGTATACATTTAATTTGGATGAAGTGCGCGATCCAAATGTGAAATATCCGAATCAGAAAAAGAACGGCAAGATTAAAGTAAACTTAAAAGGTAAAAATCCAACCGATGTTTGGCAATTCCCAAAAGTTACGTCGGGGAAAAACCGAGCTTCAAAAGAACGCACTGCTCACCCCGCTCAATTTCCTGTTGCTGTTGTCGATCGCATCATCAAGTCTGCATCGAATTTAAACGACATTGTTTTAGATCCGTTTATGGGTTCCGGTATTACAGCAATTGTGGCTCTGGGTTTGCAGCGACAAGCGATCGGATTTGAAATTAGGACGGATTACTGTGAGATTGCGGCTAATCGAGTTGATGATTTTTTGAGGCAAAAGGAACTTAGAGAAGCACAATTATCTTTATTTTAGAGTTGTAATTGCAGTAACTTAATTTAAATTGTCCCACAGCGGGCGATCGGTCTCATATCGTTTCCGGTTGCATCGGAATGATACCGAGGACCGGGCAGTGCCGTTTCCCTCCCCCGTTTAATTGTAGGTAAACGGCACTGCCGTGTCCTGGCTGTGGGTAATATTAATTCCGATGCTACCGGAGTTGATATCAAGCGATCGGCGCTTGCAGTCGATCGCACTTCCGGTGAAAGTAGCGCTATTCTTAGAAAAGGGATTTGTGTCAGCGAGACTCCTGGAGATTCTAATGAATATTACTTTGAGTCCTGAGCAAGTAAAATTGATCGAGGCGCAATTAGCGCTGGGGCAGTTTAGCTCGCCGGAAGAGGTGATTGCAAAAGCCCTCCAGACTTTGACGCAAACGCGGAAGCATTATTGGGAGTGGGTGGAGGAGGTGCGATCCTCAGTGGAGGAAGCGGAGGCGGAACTATCGCGGGGTGAGGGAATCCCGTTAGAGACTGCGATCGAGCAATTGCAAGAAAAGTTTCGCAAAGCAGTAGAGGTTCAGGGATGATATCAATTCCCGTTGCACGAGCGACATGATAGAGGACACGGCAGTGCCGTGTCCCTACCCCAAAAGAACAAAGTTTCCCAAATAAAAAGCCCTCAACTTTGTGAGGGCTTTGCGATGCCAAGACGGAGACTTGAACTCCGGACACGTGGATTTTCAGTCCACTGCTCTACCAACTGAGCTATCTCGGCTTGTTTTTTTACGCTTAACCAGCTTAACAGACACATAGGAAATTTAGCAAGCACTTTTGTAAAATAATTTTTAGATCGCCCGGAACCGCCCACCTGTAATGTAAAAGCTGCACGCCTAAAATCGAAAAATCGCAATGACACAGCAACATCGGGGCAATGGGGGCAAGAGTCTGTTTGTCCTGGGCACAATTTGGCTGCTGGGGGCAGTTAGCGATCGCCTCTGGTTTGCCCTCGATCGATCGATCCCCGCGTGGGATCAGGCAGAATACCTCACGAGTACGCTGAATTACTTGCAGGCGTTGCAGCAGCCTCAGTGGTTTTCCGGGGAGTGGTGGACGAACTTCTGGCTGCTTTCGACGAAAATTCCGCCCTTGGCGTACATCTTAACGGTTCCGTTTCTTCAGGTGTTTGGTGCGGAGGGCGATCGGGCAACCCTCGTTCATTTATTATTTAGTGGAATTCTGCTCGCCTCAGTCTACAGTCTGGGCGTCCAATTATTTAACAGGCAAGTGGGTTTGTGGGCCGCTGCTATTTGCGTTTTGTTGCCGGGACTTTATCGGTTCCGCTTGCAATTTTTACTCGACTTTCCCCTAACTGCTGCGATTACTTTTGCTTTCTATTGTTTGACAATGTGGAAGCAGGAAGGTTCGGCAGCGGATTTGGTAGCGGATTTAACGGAGAGAACCAAGTTGGAAGAAGGAACAAAGAAGAAGCATAAATTCTCCCCCTCCCCCACTCTCCCACTCTCCCAGTCATCTTTCTTTTGGGCGATCGCCTTTGGCATATCTCTCGGTTTATCAATATTAGTCAAACACACTACAGTTTTATTTCTGTTTACCCCGATTGTGTGGTTGGCTGTTGGTGCTGTGCGGCAAAAAGCTTGGGGAAGATTAGCTCAATTAGCAGGTGCTTTGTTGCTGTCGGTAGCGGTGTTTGGGCCTTGGGCAAAAACCAATTGGCTGTTAATTTTGACTGGGGGAAAACGGGCTACTTTCGATTCTGCGATCGCCGAAGGAGATCCGGCACTCAATACGATCGGCGCTTGGATTTACTACGCTCAGCATTTACCAGAACAGGTTTCTTGGCCTCTGTTACTTATTCCCTCAGTCGGATTGATACTTTATTGGCGCCGCCGCCGCGAGTCTCCCTCAATTTTTCACATTAATTCCTGTCGGTGGCTGGCTGTTTTTTGGGTGGGAGCTTATCTAATAAATTCGCTAAATATCAACAAAGATGACCGATATGTTTTACCTTATTTACCTGTTTTAGCAATCTTTTTAGCATACTGTTTAACGCTATGGCCTCGCAAGTGGGGGTCACAAATTCGCTGGGGTACAATTAGCTTGGCAATTCTGGCGATGCTGTTGCATATGTGGCCGCTGGGAGGTGCTTTTGGACATAGTTTAGTTCAAATTATCAGTCCCGGAAATTCTAGTTATCCTTACTTGGGGAAAGAGTGGCCGCACCGAGAGGTTATTGCAGAAATTATTGATACGGAACCTTATTTGCAATCGACTTTAGGCGTGTTACCTTCGACACCGGAAATTAACCAGCACAATTTGAATTATTACGGTGCTTTGGCGAATTTTCAGGTTTACGGGCGGCAGGTGGGAACGAATTTAAAAGAAGTGCCACAAGATGTGCGATCGCTCTCTTGGTTCGCAACTAAAACTGGGCCGCAAGGTTCGATTCGGGAACGGATTAAAAAAGCTCAAAATGCAGCGGTGGCTGCGATTGAAAAAGGCGACAATTTCCTGTTACAAAAAACTTGGATTTTACCTGACAATACTAATTTGAATCTTTACCGCAAGCGGTTGCAGCCTGTGGAAGTACAGCCGTTGAATGAAGCGCGATCGCAAGTACAATTAGATCGAGTTACTGTTGCTGCTTCTTCAGTTCCCGGAGTCGCGCTGCCGGTGACTTATACTTGGTCTGGGCCTTGGCAGCAGTTGCAGTCTGGTTTAGTGTTGGTAACGTGGCAAAATCAGCAGTCTGGCGATATTCCACCGGGAAAGACTTTCAGGATTTTACACGATCGCGCGATCGCCCAGGCGACTTTGCATCCGGGGACTCTGGAAGCCGATAAATTTGCTGTGGGGTTTCAAATTGTCGATCGCACGGCGATGCTTCCTCCTGCTAATATCGCACCGGGAAGTTACAATCTGCAAGCTACTTATCTAAATCGGAAAACCGGCGAAACTTATCCGATTAATGTGCCGGCAGTTAGTGTTAAAATCGAGGCAGAGCCTCTAAATATGCGTTCCCAGGCTCTTGCTGGTAACGAGGATAAGCCTGAGTTAGATTTGGTGACTCAATTGCGGGCGATGGCGGCTAATTTACCGCAAGGATTGCCCGGTTTAGAACCCGTGTTCGAGCAGATTGGACGCATCAATCAATACGATCCAATTCAAGATTATACCGTTCAAGCGGAACAAGCGTTAGAATATCGACTGAAGCAGGAACCCAATAATCTAGAATTCGCTTATGCTTTGGCATTTTCTCGGGTGTTGCAGCAGAATGTCAAAAGTTCGATCGCCGCCTTAGAAAAAGTCACTCAACTCGACTCAAAAAACCCTTACGCTTACGCCTATCTCGCGTTCGTACACCTGTACGGCTGGCATCCGAAAGCCGCTCAAACAGCCTTAAAACCAGCTCTGAATATCAACCCCAACCTACCAGAAATTCGGGTATTGAATGGCGTAGCCGCACTCTTGCAAGGCAATCTCATCCAAGCATGGCAAGATTTGCAATACTTGAAAAAACTAAAAATTTAACAATCCCTTCTAAGCTGGTACGCATTTAAATTGGAAATTCGGGACAGGCTAGAAGCCCGTCCCACAAAAGTTTTATTGATTTTTGACACACAATTTAAATGTAGAACAGCTTATTGTGGCACGGGCGTCCCGCCTGTGCTTGTAAATCTGTAACGCCTGTGCTTATAAATCTGTAAAAAACAGAAAACCAATGAACCAACTCAGAATTGTCTCTCTAATTCCCAGTGCCACCGAAATTGTAGCAGTTTTAGGATTAACCGATGCCATTGTGGGCCGTTCTCACGAATGCGATTACCCCTCAGCAATCCAAAATTTACCTGTTTGCACTCAGCCTAAATTCAATCCCGAAGGAACTAGCAGCGAAATTCACAACCGCGTCACAGAATTGTTGCAAAATGCGCTCAGTGTCTATAAAGTAGAAATAGATACTTTGGAAAAATTGCAGCCAACTCACATTATTACTCAAGCTCAATGTGAAGTCTGCGCTTGTTCTCTAGCAGAGGTTGAACAAGCAGTAAGCACCCTGGTAAATAGCAAGCCGGAAATTATTTCTTTGCAGCCCAATTTGCTAGCAGAAATCTGGACGGATATTCAGCGAGTTGCTGCTGCTTTGGGCGTAAATGGCAAAAGTACGATCGACCTTTTGCAATCCCGCATCGATGCTATTATCTTAAAAACCAAAACCTTAACCGTTAAACCCACAGTAGCCTGCATCGAATGGATTGAACCTTTGATGGCTGCGGGAAATTGGATTCCCGAATTAGTGGAAATGGCGGGAGGAAATTCGCTGTTTGGAATTGTCGGCGAACATTCCCCTTGGTTAAAATGGGAATCGCTGGTAGAAGCTAATCCCGATGTAATTATTTTCATGCCTTGCGGCTTTGATTTAAACCGCACTCGCAGCGAAGCAATGCAGATAACTAAACACGTAGAGTGGCTTAATTTGCAAGCAGTAAAAACGGGGAAAGTTTATATAACTGACGGCAATGCTTACTTTAACAGACCGGGGCCGAGATTGGTTGATTCCTTAGAAATTTTAGCAGAAATTCTCCATCCCGAAATCTTCGATTTTGGCTATCGGGGCAAGGGTTGGCAGCCATTTTTTTCAGTGTCAGCAGCTAGCTAAAACTGTATTTATAGCTTTTCGACATTTAAACCGCTAACGATGCCTGTAGGGTGCGTCAGCTAGAACACTTACTAAGCAAGGGAAACAAGATAGGGCTGACGCACCCTACAATACTATTTTAAATGCGTAACAGCTTATACCAATTCAGAATCGCCTGCCATAAAAATAAGGACACAACAATGTTGTTTCCCTACAAAATATCTTTATTTCACCCAATATCAGTTAATTGCTGTAGGGAAACGGCACTGCCGTGTCCGGGGCAATGCGTTCATTGTGTGCCATAAAAATAAGGACACAACAATGTTGTTTCCCTACAAAATACCTGTATTTCACCCGATATCAGTTAATTGCTGTAGGGGAACGGCAGTGATGTTTCCGGGGCTATGCGTTCATTGCGTGCCATAAAAATAAGGACACAACATTGTTGTGTCCCTACAAAATACCTGTATTTCACCCGATATGAGTTAATTGCTGTAGATGCAAAAACGGCTATTTTTACATCGCATCGGGCGGCATCAAAACCTTATCAATTACGTGAATGACGCCGTTGCTAGCTTTGATATCAGCTTTCACAACATTAGCGCCGCCCACGGTAACTTTGCCACCGCTAACTACTACCTTCAGCGGGCTTTTTTCAACACTGGTAACATCGCCGGATTTCAGGCTAGTAGATAATACTGAACCAGGAACAACGTGGTAAGTTAAAATCTTAGTAAGTTTGGCTTTGTTTGCCGGTTTCAGCAAGTCATCCAACGTTCCTTTTGGCAAAGCAGCAAATGCCGCGTCTGTCGGTGCAAAAACAGTGAAAGGGCCTTTTCCTTGTAAAGTTGTCACCAAGCCTGCTGCTCCCAAAGCCTTTGTCAGCGTCTTGAATTGAGCGTCGCCAGATGCAATAGCAACAATATCCTTCGCTTGAGCCATTGGTGCTGGTGAGGCAGCGGTTTTCACATTTCCTGCAACTTGTTGAGTTTGAGTTGCATTAGCAACACTGGTGTTGGAGGTGATGTGAGCCCAAGCTGGGAAACCAATCAACGCGCTAGCGCCGATTACTCCTGCGAAACCTGTGAGTTGTTTCATCCAGCTAGGTAAATTTTGATTTTTCATCGGAAAATTGGGTTTGAAACCCCGTCCTTTTAGGACGGCTTTACATTAATTTGAATCCCCTTCCGGAGTGGAGGGGTATGGTTGCCCCTCCGTCGGGATATGGTTGTCCCGTTCTCCTTTCGGAGTAAAGTTAGCTTCGCCAATGTTTAATGAGCTTGTTAGGCTGAAAGCACTATCTCAGTGACCTTAAGATTGTTTAACTCTCAGCGACAGAGCAAGGGACTAGCTTCGCATCCCAGGGTGTCGTGACTCAAAAAACGTAGTCCGCGAAGGACTTAGGCTGGTCAGGATGGCTTTCTAGATTTCTCTTTCAAGCCTCGTGCCTTCAGGCCGAGGTTCCTGACTGCGCTTGCATTTCCTTATGAGATAAAACCGTGAACATGAATTGTTATGTTAGCCAAATCTCGACAAAAGGCAAGGTTGCCAGAGGCTAAGATAGCAAGAAAATTCTCTTGCATCCCCGATCGACCAAAACTCCCTTACTATAACGCAAGCTGAGAAATCGGGCATCAACCGCTAAATCTGTAACTCAAAACCTCAATCACCGAACCAGTTTGGGGCAAGTCAGCAGATTTGATCGAAATCGTGTCATTATTCAATCGGCGCACCGGCGTACCATCCATCAGCGCCAAGAATTCATCTAGCGGCACCAAATCGCACGCAGCAGCATCGGCGGCTTGGGTTTTGAAATGTGTGGGAATCACCATCTTCGGTTTGAGAAGTTGCAAAGTTTGCTTCGCTTCCGCCGGAGTGTAAGCTTTCGGCCCGCCGCCGACGGGAATCAGCACGATATCGGGCCGCCCGATCAAGATTTGTTCTTCAATGCCGATCGGGCCAGCAACTCCGCCCAAGTGTAAAATCTTAACGCCCGCTTGCTGCCACAGCCAAGCCACATTGACCCCAAATCGCCTTCCTCCCTCACGGTCTTTTTGCGTGCGAATCCCTTGAATCCGCAGCCCGTTTGACCTGTAAGCCCCCGGTTCGTACAAAAGGCCGGGATTGCCCGCAAATCCGTCGATCGCCCCTTCATCGAGCAACCGGCTGCTAATCAGAATCAAATCAGTTGGCACTTTAGGAGAGCGATAGCCTGCGGTACAGCCCAGGGGGCGAAAAGGATTCACCAGCACCCTCGCACCGCCTCCGGCGAACAAGAAGCAAGTGTGGCCCAACCACTGAACCGACAAAGAATCAGCAGTTTGAGCTCGATAGCTTTCCCATCCAGATGGCAAACCAGTGGCTAAAGCTGCTAGCAAACCCGTCTGTGCGTAACGTATTAATTGTCGCCGTTTCATCTTGTGGTTCGGGTTGTCGGGTGTTGGTCGTTTGTTGTTATACCACAAAACACCGTCAGTCGATTTTAGATTTTAGATTTTAGATTTACTTGCAGGATTGAATCGGGAATCTCGAACAGGAGTCTAAAATTTGGGGTTCACCACCACAGGAATGGGGGGCTTGTATCCTTTTTGGGGCGGTTCAGGTGCGAAAATGTGTACCCTACTCTCACCGTAAGGTGCTATAAGAGCGAACCCTACAAATTCCGAGAAATTCAACTAAAGTCTTTCTAAGAAATTTCGCAATAATTGCTTTCCCGAAGTCGTCAAAATACTTTCCGGGTGAAACTGTACGCCTTCAATATGCGGATATTCCCGGTGCCGCACGCCCATAATCGTGCCGTCTTCAACCCAAGCCGTAATTTCCAAAACTTCTGGACAGCTTTGCTTTTCAATTACCAAACTGTGATAGCGAGTTGCAATCATCGGCGATTCCACGCCCTGAAAAACTCCGACTCCTGCGTGTTCTACCTGAGAAGTTTTGCCGTGCATCAATATCGGTGCAGAAACTATTTTGCCGCCGAATACTTGACCGATACTTTGATGTCCGAGGCACACGCCTAAAATTGGCAGAGTCGGCCCCAATTCTTTGATTAATTCCAGAGAAATTCCCGCATCTTCCGGCCGCCCCGGGCCTGGAGAAATCACCACTGCGGCAGGCTGCAATCGGCGAATTTCTGCTAAGGAGATTTGGTCGTTGCGGTAGACTTGGACTTCGCTGGCTGCGGGCAACTGGGCACCTAGTTCTCCTAGATACTGTACCAAATTGTATGTAAAACTGTCGTAGTTATCGATGACTATAATCACGGGTTGAGTGGGATTTTAGGTTTTAGATTTTAGATTTTAGATTGACTCGCTGCCTGAAAGCAAGGGTTTCAAGATTTTAGATAGATGCCGAAGATAAAAATAGCTGCAATATAGACTAAGAAAACTAAAAATCTCAAATTGGTCATCTAAAACCTAAAATTTTCTGGGTTCAAGAAGTTACTGACGGGCGATCGCAATTTGAACGACTGCCCAGAAGGGAGGGAGTAGAAGTGCAGCAGCAACAATTGCTGCGGCCATTGCCGATACCAGAACTGCTCCGGCAGCGCAGTCTTTGGCAATTCTGGCGAGTTCGTGATAAGATTGCCCGACGGTCAAGTCTACCACCGATTCGATCGCCGTATTCAAAAGTTCCATTGCTAAAACTATGCCAATGGTGACGCCGATCACAGATATTTCTACAGGTTTCAGTTGCAAAAATAGCCCGAGTCCGATCGCCAAAGTTCCTATAACTGTGTGAATGCGAAAATTGCGCTGAGTTTCAAAAGCATAACTCAGACCTCCCCAAGCGTATCTAAAACTCGTAGCTAAGCTAGATGCTATTTTCCACGACAGCTCTCGGTTGTATTTCAAGGCTTTTTTAGACTCGTGGACTGTCGGGGTGGAAGAGTCTGGAGGCATGGGCAGAAACTGTGCGATTTTTGATGAAATTGACGGTCTCTCTAGTGTCATAAATAACCAACTTTAAGTTACAGAGATGAATGAAAGCTAGACTTTTCAAATTTACTTCATCTAGTCTAGGTAACTTTCCTAAGTTTTTACTAAAGTTTGGGTTTAATTTCAGAAAGTTATGTTGGGCTTGACATGATTTGTTAAGTAACCATCAACTTAAGTTATGCTGTTTGGATCTCAAGACCGATCGCCTCCAGCAATGTTTCTTGTCGATCGAGCATTTGAGTCAGACTCTCTTCATCCGGGTGATCCCACCCCAAAAGATGCAGAAAACCGTGGGCTGCGAGCCAAGCTAGTTCGGTCTTCAGGGGATGTCCTTGCTGCTGGGCTTGTCGCTGAGCTGTATCGATCGAGATGACGATATCACCCAAGTATAAAGGTTCGGATGACTGCATTTCCTCTAGCTGAGGACAGTCTACCTCTAAAGCTGCGAAAGCTAGTACATCGGTCGGTCGATCGAGCTGGCGGTACTGGAGGTTGAGGGCTTGCATCTCGGGATCGGCGGTTAAACGCAGACTGACTTCGTAGCCCGGGGCCACTGGCACATCCGCCGCCTGGTTTTCTAGCCAAACGCTAAACCAATTTTCCCAGGTTTCGGCGGCAATCTCCCCGCTGGGTGCACTTTCCGGGAGGTTGTCAGCGTCGGCGAGCGCATAACAGTCTTCGACGTTCACCTCTATTAGCATTTTCAGCATCTGGTGTCAAGCAAGATATTCAATTTTTTTACAATCTCAAATTGTGCGAACGGCAGGGGATTTTGCTGTTGCTGGAAAGATACAGCAATCTGTTAGAGATTGCAACAGCCCGGGAACACCATCACCTTAACTCCCGATTAAGAAAGATCAAAAACATCAGCGGAAATAAATTAGAGGCTGATTGTTGGAATCCCCGATTAAGAATTGAAATAGCGATCGAGAAAAGCCAAACCGACGAGTACGCCTAAAAGTCCGGCGGCTGTCAACGCAAAGTGAAACAAAGAAGTCGCCCGCTTGCGAACCATGTTCCGCATCGCCAGCTTGACATAACTCGGTGGAGGTGCATTGTTTGTCGGCGCTGTCGGGGTTTCGGCGGACTCTTCGGAGGAGGCGGGAATTGCTGAGGGAGGTTGAGTCATAGCGGTTATTTTAGAAGGTTAACACAGAGGCTGCTGAGGACAGACTCGCCACGATGTTAACAAATATGTAACGTTTTGTGTAGATTTTTTTAGGTTTCAGGTAACGTTTCGGATCGGACGGCGGTTGAAACCGCGTCTGCACAAACGATGTCCGCCTCCGCGGACTGAAGAAAGAAGATAACATATTTTAACCCCATCCGATCTTCAACCCGCGGAGGCGGGTTTTGTTTGTATAGACGCGGTTTCAACCGCCCGGTCTTCTTCACCCATCAGCCATCTCCTGAACATCAACAATAATTCTCTTCACTGTCTCCGCGTCGGGAGAATGCAAATGCTGCAAAATATCCAAAGATTGCTGCAAATAATTCAAAGCTTGCTCAAAATCTCCCTGCGATGCTAACAATTGTCCTAACATTGCGAAACTAGCAGCTTTCCCTTGAAGATTGCCAATTTTTTCCTTAAGTTCCAGAGATTGTTGATAAAGTGCGATCGCCTCATCTACATCCCCTCGATTCGCATAAATTCCTGCTAGTTGGTGCAAACTAGCAGCTTTCCCTTGAAGATTGCCAATTTTTTCGTAAAGTTCCAGAGATTGTTGATAAAGTGCGATCGCCTCATCTACATCCCCTCGATTCGCATAAATTATTGCAAGACAGTGCAAACTAGCAGCTTTCCCTTGAACATTGCCAATTTTTTCGTAAAGTTCCAGAGATTGTTGATAAAGTGCGATCGCCTCATCTACATCCCCTCGATTCGCATAAATTATTGCAAGACAGTGCAAACTAGCAGCTTTCCCTTGAACATTGCCAATTTTTTCCTTAAGTTCGAGAGATTGTTGATAAAGTGCGATCGCCTCATCTACATCCCCTCGATTCGCATAAA
>NZ_JAUBWA010000013.1:66785-85727 GCF_036702825.1 Microcoleus sp. A003_D6
AAACTAGCAGCTTTCCCTTGAACATCGCCAATTTTTTCCTTAAGTTCGAGAGATTGTTGATAAAGTGCGATCGCCTCTTGTTTATTTCCCCAATCATCTTCAATCCAGCCTAACTCATACAAAGCAGAAGCCTTGAGAGATTCTAAATCTTCATCTGTTTTCGCCAATTCGATCGATTGTTCCAGAAAACCTTTCGCCTTCGAGTAATCACCACGAGTCCGATAAGCAATCCCCAACGCATTTAAAACTCGGATGTGCTTTTTCAAATCACTTTTATTTTCCTCATGACCATTTGATGGACTATATTCCATCAGCAACCGTTCTAACAAATCAATCCGTTCCTGCCTTTCTGCAACCTCGCAATTTGTAATCCCTTTGCTAGCCTCCAGAGTTTGATTAACTGCATAATCTTGAGTATCTTGAGGCGTTTTAAATACAAAAGTTCCCGCATTCCATGCCCACAAATCCGGGGCGAAATTAGCAAGTCGAGTAATCGCATAATCCGGTAGACAAAAAATCAACGGATGCGGTACTTTACTCGGATAAGCATCTCGTACCCAATTCAAATCCGCCAACATCGGGGGATAATCACCAGTCATCCCGATCGCATTTTCCAAACCCCGCAAAATTAAAATTAACTTTTTGTCTGGCTGAATATCGATTGTCGGCAAAACCTTGAGAATTTCGTCCATCAAAAATTGGAGATGAGAATCGGGAAAATCCAAAACTGCAAATTGAATATCTCCGCAATCAGGATGACCAATTAAAGCCTCAACAATAGCATCTCGATCCTTCGCAAAATTACTTTGAATAAACGCCAAATCAAAGCCATCGATCACAATGTCTACAAATGTCAGCAGTTCGGCAAAAGAGTATTGATTTAGTTGAATAATCCTCTGCTGTGCTGTTTCAGGAATTTCCCAGAATTGTTTTAAGGGCTTGTTGGAAAGCATAGCTTTGTTTGACAAGTGGGTTGACATAATTCCACCGACTATCGCCGTGGTATTCCAGAACCGAAAGATTGAATAATAGCTTCTGTCCGATTTCGTCTTTACTAATATCTTTTTCAACACAAACCCGCGCCAATGTGGTATAATATTCTGACGTAGGAGTAGACCTTTCAAAGTCAAATTGCTGTTGCTTCAAAGCGTAATCGACATCTTCCGGTAAAATTTTACTGTGTTTGCGAGTAATAGCAGTACGACAAGCCAATCCAGTTATCTGCATCAACTGTCGCACATGGCCGCCGCTAGCCTTCGCCAAATCCAGCAACTGCTGGCGGTCATCAAATACGGCATCAATATCAACCCGCTTCTCGATCAAATTAGCAACTCCTGCCAATGCTTGCTGATTGTAATCTAAATCGCACCGACTGCGATCGAATTCATAAATATTCACCATCGGCACTATGTTCGGACTCTGGAACAAATTACTGACATTTTTATCAGAATAAATCACCGAAATTGGCACTGTATAAATAATCGTACAATCTAATTCTTGGAGTTGAGACTCGTAATCAAAAAACAAATGGTCGCCAACCTTCGGAGGAATCCGGTCTAAGTTGTCAACAATCAGCAAAAATCCTTTCTGATAACGGTCTGGATATTTGCGCTTCAGCTTATCAAAAGCATCATTCAACAACAGATTAATATCTGTTTGTAATCGAGAGACATTCCGCTGAAGAGTTTCGCGGATGACTTTCTTTTGTTGGCTAGAACCTCGCATTGTACCGATTATTTTTGCCAATAACTTAGAAATTAAGGGGATTTCAAATCCTGCACTGGCTTCAGTTTCAATACTGACGGAAGCTTGAATAGTTTCTTCACTTTCGTTAGTAACATCTTTGAACCAAGATTCAAAACTTTCTAAAAGTTGGGCGTCAAATTTTAAGTGCAATTCAGTTAAGTCATCAGCAACTTTTTTAATAAACAGCAAATATAAGTCGGTATATTCGGCATCCTTAATATCGATTTCTAAATCGGTTTCTATATAAATCACCCGATATTCTTTTTCCCACCGCGACTGAAGGCGTTTCAATTCTGTACTTTTGCCACAACCTCGATGGCCAGTAAACAAAATGGTTTTAAAGTCTCCCGGTTCTTGAAGTTCCAAATCCGTGCTCACACCCTCAATTGCTTCAGTATTTCGTACTGCTGACAAATCAACATAATATCGCTTACAATCTTCACCCGTTAGAGGCTTGACATCGCAAGCGCGGTAAGCTTCTTTGAGTGTTTTAGCACGATTGGGAGGTAGTGAAGTCATGGGATGAGTCGGGTAAATGGGAATAGGGTAGATGTCGAGCCTTTTGCAACCTAATTTTAGCATTAGGTTGGGCTGATGCCGTGAAGGAAAATTGTTGCGTATTCAAATTGCATATTCCGGGCTGGCTAGGAACATCGTCCCACAAAAAGAGTTGGATGATTTTTTGAGATGCAATCAACCTCTCAATTCCCTCTCCCGCAAACAAGCATCAGCCCAAATAGCATCCGGTTCGGTAAGTGGCGGCACGGTTTCCGGCGTATAATCTAGGGTAAAATCATATCCGGCGCGATCGTACACTGTATTCAACAACGCCTGTAAATCCACAATTGGTTCCACATCGCCTCCGCGCAAAGGCAGCGCAAAAGCCGGAATCACATCTGGTATATTAAACAAATACAAATCAGCCGTGGGGCGACAATCACTCCGACTCACCAAAATCCGGTAACTTCCCTCAATATTTTCACCAAAAACAGGCAGAGGTTCGTAAATTCGCAGCAAGTCAATTTCCACTAAGTGCGATCGCCCGGAGAACACCTGATCCCGCTTTTCCTCATACATTTCCCGCCCCTTTCCGGGACGTTTATTAGCAGGTGACAGCACCTCAATCACCGTCACAACTTCCTTACTTACCATATCTCTAATCTCCAAATACGCTTCTCTCACCTCCTCAAACATCGGCAATCCGACTTTCAAAGGCGCGGTTCGTGTCGCGACAGCTACATTAGATGAATTTGAATTTCGGGGAGTAGCATTGCGCTGGATAGAAACATCAGGAATTCCGACTAAAAGAGATTGTTCTCCCTTAATTTCATAAATGCGCTTTTCAATCGCAACTCGATATTTTGGCACCAGTTGAGGCACCAATGACTCCTGAAGCATACTAATCAGCCCGTGATGAACTTCAGGCCAAAAGTCAGGACTTTCTAAATAGGGATTCATCCCCGGAAATGGATTAGGCATAGTAATATATTGTTTACAATTTCCACAGCATCAACCTCTCAATCCTGTCTCCCGCAACCAAGCATCAGCCCAAACAGCATCGGCTTCCGACAGCGGAGGTACTAACTGGGCCGTATAATCGATCGTAATGTCATAGGCGGCGCGATCGTACACTTGATTCAACAACGCCTGCAAATCTACAACTGGTTCCACATCGCCGTCGCGCAAAGGCAAAGGAAAAGCCGGAATCACATCTGGTATATTAAACAAATACAAATCAGCCGTGGGGCGACAATCTGCCCGACTCACCAAAATCCGGTAACTTCCCTCAATATTTTCACCAAAAACAGGCAGAGGTTCGTAAATTCGCAGCAAGTCAATTTCCACTAAGTGCGATCGCCCGGAGAACACCTGATCCCGCTTTTCCTCATACATTTCCCGCCCCTTTCCGGGACGTTTATTAGCAGGTGACAGCACCTCAATCACCGTCACAACTTCCTTACTTACCATATCTCTAATCTCCAAATACGCTTCTCTCACCTCCTCAAACATCGGCAATCCGACTTTCAAAGGCGCGGTTCGTGTCGCGACAGCTACATTAGATGAATTTGAATTTCGGGGAGTAGCATTGCGCTGGATAGAAACATCAGGAATTCCGACTAAAAGAGATTGTTCTCCCTTAATTTCATAAATGCGCTTTTCAATCGCAACTCGATATTTTGGCACCAGTTGAGGCACCAATGACTCCTGAAGCATACTAATCAGCCCGTGATGAACTTCAGGCCAAAAGTCAGGACTTTCTAAATAGGGATTCATCCCCGGAAATGGATTAGGCATAGTAATATATTGTTTACAATTTCCACAATATTAACTCCTTAACCCCGTCTCCCGCAACCAAGCATCAGCCCAAACAGCATCCGGTTCCGACAGCGCGGGAACGGCTGCGGCAGTGTAATCTATTCTAAAATCATAGGCGGCGCGATCGTACAATCCATTCAACAACCCCTGTAAATCTAC
Source organism: Microcoleus sp. A003_D6 (assembly GCF_036702825.1). NCBI lineage: Bacteria > Bacillati > Cyanobacteriota > Cyanophyceae > Oscillatoriales > Microcoleaceae > Microcoleus > Microcoleus sp. A003_D6. Next base: position 71,007 of record NZ_JAUBWA010000013.1, read on the forward strand.
AAGTGGTTCCGCATCACCGCTACGCAAAGGCAAAGGAAAAGCCGGAATTGCATCCGGTAGATTAAACAAATACAAATCAGCCATAGGGCGACAATCTCCCCGACTCACTAAAATCCGATAACTTCCCTCAATATTGTCACCAAAAACTGGCAGAGGTTGGTAACTTCGCAGCAAGTCAATTTCCACTAAGTGCGATCGACTTCCGAACACCTTATACCGCTTTTCCTCATACATCTCCCGCCCTTTTCCGCGCTTGTTCGTTGGCGAAAGCACTTCTATTACTGTAACGACTTTCCGAGTTTCCTGTTCTATTACCTGCAAATAACTTTCTCTAAATTCCACAGTTGTAGGCACTCTCACTCTCAAAGCCGTCACAGGCGGTGCCATAACCGCGACATTTGCAGTGCTAGAAGTTGCTTGAATTGGCGATCGCTGCACGGCCACATCGGGAATACCGACCAATAAAGCATCTTCCCCGCTGATTTGATAAATTCTTTGTTCGATGTCCACTAAATACTTAGGCAGCAGTTGCGGAGTCAAAAAATCTGCGATCGCCACTATCAACCGATTGTGAACCGCCCGCCAAAAGTCAGGACTTTCTAAATAGGGATTCATCCCCGGAAAAGGATTAGGCATAATCGTACCTCCCATTGATTACTATCATTTTAGCAAAAAGATTAGAAAAACGCAGACAATATCAAACTATCATCTGCGTTAATCCCCGTGCATCTGCGGTTAAAAAACTTCCCTAAAAATCCCCATAACTACTAATAGCAGCCTGCAACCTCCCAATAACTTCATCAAGAGAAATCGCCCCCAACTCCCCAGAAGCCCGAGTCCGAATATTCAAACTATTCGCCTCAACTTCCTTCGCACCCACAACACCCATCACCGGAATTTTATCCTTCTCAGCATTGCGAATTAACTTGCCCAAACGCTCGCTATTCTCATCAGCTTCAGCGCGAATATTGAGCGCCTTCAGCTTCGCCGCCACTTCCTTCGCAAACGGCAAAAACTCGGCGCTTACAGGCAACAACCGCACCTGAATCGGCGCCAACCATATCGGGAAATCCCCCGCATACTGCTCGATCAAAATCCCGATCAAACGCTCCAAAGAACCGAAAGGAGCGCGGTGAATCATCACCGGACGCTTGCGAGTGCCGTCTTCAGCAACGTATTCCAAATCGAAGCGTTCTTCTGATGGCAAATTGTAATCTACCTGAACAGTTCCCAATTGCCATTCTCTATCCAACACATCTTGGAAAATGAAATCGAGTTTCGGGCCGTAAAAAGCCGCTTCCCCAATTCCCTCAAAATAATTCATTCCCAAAGTTTCCACCGCGCGGCGGATTGCACCTTGAGCCTTTTCCCAAGCTTCATCGGAACCGATATATTTATCTAAATTGTTCGGATCGCGGAAACTCAAACGCGCTTTAAAATTTTTGAGTTGCAGACTCTTGAATACTGACAGAATCAAATCCACCACGTTCAAAAATTCTGCATCCAATTGTTCCGGCGTGACAAACAAGTGGGAATCATCCACCGTAAAGCCGCGCACCCGCGTTAAACCGCTTAATTCTCCCGATTGTTCGTAGCGGTAAACTGTGCCGAATTCCGCTAAGCGCATCGGCAATTCCCGATAGGAACGCAGTTCGCTTTTATAAATTTGAATGTGGAATGGGCAATTCATGGGTTTCATCACAAAACCCTGTTCGTTTGCTGCGGCTTCTGCATCTTCTGCCATTAGCGGAAACATATCTTCTTTGTATTTCTGCCAATGTCCAGAGATTTTGAACAAATCGACTCTGGCGATGTGGGGAGTCACAACTTGCAAATAGCCGCGCTTGATTTGTTCTTGTTTCAAGAAATCTTCTAGAATACTTCTCACAATAGTGCCTTTGGGCGTCCACAAAGGCAAACCGGGGCCCACCGCATCGGCGAAAATAAACAAGCCTAATTCTTTGCCGAGTTTGCGGTGATCTCGTCTTAGGGCTTCTTCTTTGCGGTGTTTGTATGCTGCTAACTGTTCGGGGGTTTCCCAAGCAGTGCCGTAAATTCGCTGTAGCTGAGCTTTGGTTTCGTCGCCGCGCCAATATGCGCCGGCTAGGCTTTCGAGTTCGATCGCCCTCGCATTCAATTCACTGGTATTATCCAAGTGAGGCCCCGCGCACAAATCCCACCATTCGTCGCCCAAATGGTAAAGAGTAATCGGTTCGATCAAACCTTCTAAAATTTCTAATTTGTAAGGTTCGTTAATCTCCTTAATTCTGCGTTCCGCTTCCTCGCGGCTGACTTCTTCGCGAGTGACAGGCAATTTGCGGTTGATGATTTTGATCATCTCTTTTTTAATGGCTTTTAAATCCTGTTCCGTAAAAGGTTCGGGAGTGTCAAAGTCATAATAGAAACCGTTTTCAATCCAAGGGCCAATTGTCACTTGCGCCTTGGGAAATAACTTCTGCACCGCCATCGCCATAACGTGGGAGGTGGTGTGGCGAATTTTTTTTAGTTGCTCCGACTCACTCGTGCGGGGCAACTCAATTTTAGCGGACTGTTCTGGAGCGGAAAGGGATTCTGAGCTAGACATCGGCTGAATTAGCAATTAATTTAGTTGCAGTTGCTTCTATCTTACTCAGATTGGGACAGCAACCGCCGACTTCCGGCTGGGGGACACTTCTGGAAATTAGTGATTCTGGGCATGGGGCATGGGGCATGGGGCATGGGGCATGGGGCATGGGGCATAGTTTTTTTCTTCCTTCTTCCTTCTTCCTTCCATGCGTTACATCCGTTACATCCGAAGAAAGCGAATCCGTTGCCGAAATTCCTTCTGCTATGAGCTGTCGCTAGCGAGTCTGAGCGCATATTTGGCAGAATTTTGGGATTGCGACTCACAAATCGCTGCTGACACTGTTAAATTTATTCACACCCACCTGCTAATTGTTGTTAAATCCTGGCATTTTTGTTATAATAATGTTACAAATTGTAAAGAGCATCTAAGATTAGAATAGATAAATAACCCAGTTTTAATCCATGCTTAATTCCAAATTGCCCGAATCAGAATTGCTCAAAGCGTTACTGGAACCGCTGTTAGAGGATTTTAATTACTGGTTGGAACGATCGGCAAACCTATTAGAAACTGAGGAAATTCCCTTTCTGAGCTACGAAGATCAATCCGACTTGCTGGCGCGAGTCAAACAAGCTCAGCAAGAAGTAGGCGCGGCTAAAGCTCTATTTCAAGCAACGGGAGGTCAAGTTGCAATTGAAACCGCAGCACTGATACCGTGGCACAGACTGCTCGCCGAATGCTGGCAAGTATCGGCGCGCTTTCGCTCATTGCAGTCAACTCCCCCTGGAAAATAAGGAAGCGAGTTCAAGTTAAACTTGCAGTCAAATCCCAAACTTTTGGAAATGTCGCGGCCCACTTGACAACCTCAAACAGATTTCCAGTTAATAAGTTAATACTTGCTGAAACACTTTTGTAAATTGCTGTGTGGCTGTTTAGCCCGGAGGAGAAAATAATGTTGCACCTGCTTTATATTTTAGCTTTTACCGTTCTTGCCTTTCTGGCAGTTGGTAACTTAATCCGCAGTTTAGTCACCGTAGGTATGGAGTCCCAGCGCCCCCAACAATTCAGGGCAAATAATCGCTACGCATCCTATCCTCGCTCTCAAGCGGTACCTCATCCAGAACTTTTAGACGAATACGGAAACATTGTCAATGAGCCGCTGTTAGTGATGCGTTCGCTGACTGTCCAAGACGCCCGCGAACAATTAGATGCTCTCTACAAATCATCTCCGGGCGGCAGCGACGAAGGGGGGAACTAGCCTGATTCAACCACAGTCGCAGCATTTATACTCAGCGGCGATCGCCCTGAAAAAAATAATGGGCCGTTAGTTTCTAGCTAACGGCTAATTAATAGTGACTTTTGAGAGATACTGGAAAGGGATCGATCTCAACTTATTGTCGATCGCTCCCGTTTTGTCATCGGCAAAAATGCACGTTTAAGGCTAGATGATCGTCCCTATTTCGCTACTGGCAGAACTTCTGCAAGCTTTGCCCCAACTGCGGGCACAAATTTATTTCAAATCTTCCATGACAGCGCTGTCTCACGCGATGGAAGACTTGGTTTTGGCGGGCTCCGACGACGAACCGCTAGTCATTGCCAGCTTTCAGCGAGAGCGCTTCTACCGCCAGGAAGCTCACCGCTACAAGCGAATTGCCTCACGCTCCTCGCAGGTATACGTGCTGGCAGCACCGGAAACTGAGTTTAAAAATTCCTCGGAATGTCACGAAAGTGTGGCGTTTGCACCGGAGGATGGGTTAAATAAAGAGTGGCACTTAGTGGTACTGGGGGAACACTACTCAACTTGCCTGATTTGTCAAGAAAAAATTGTGCCGATCGACAACCAGGACGATCGCGATCCGCTGTTGATGGATCAAGCTCGCAGATTTGAGGGAATTTGGACGTTCGATAGGGAGGTAAGCTGCAAAGCTGCCGAATTGCTGCTCGCTCGAATTGTCACATATCGCCCGGAGTTGGCCGAAAAGATCGATCGAGCGCGAACTACTTACAATCTCGTCAAAACACCGAAAAAAACGAGGAAATCCGCCGTCTCCAAAGCCGCAAAACCCGACATAAGTGCGCCAAAAAACTCACAAATTCCCAATCCAAAATTGAGAGATGCTTTTACCGAACGCTTAGTAACCTACTTGCAAGCAGGCCAGCACAAACTGCTCAAAGCATACGCCGCCATTGCCGCCCAGGAACGCAAAGAACGCCTCGTAAATTTAATTACAACGGCAATGCGGCAGTCTCTCAACCCGCAAGAAATCGTCGAAGTCGCAGTGCAAGAACTGGGAACAGCCCTGTCAGCAAGCCGCTGTTTGATTTATCGGTGCAAAGCCGCAGATGTGGCGGTCAAAATCGATCGCGAGTTTTTGCGTCCGGGTGCTAGTTCTCTACTAAATCAGACTTGGCCGTTGCAGGAAAATCCAATATGGAGCGACGCGGTGGCGCGACAAGAGCGAGTTTACGTCCAAGACACAGCACAACACCCGCTGATTGTCAATACAAAATCCCTGAAAAAAACTGTAAAAAATTGGCAGATCGTGTCTTGGCTAATGGTGCCGGTGCTTTATCAGGGGCGGGTTTTGGGCATGGTGGAAATGCACCAGTGCCGATCGGCTTTGGCTTGGGAAGAAGACGAAATTGCTTTAGTAGAGGCGATCGCCACCCAACTCGGAGCCGCCTTAATTCAAGCAGAAACCTACGCTCACTTAGAAGAACTCAACCAACAATTAGAAGCATTAGACCGCACTCGCAGCAATCTAATTGCCATCACCGGACACGAACTCCGCACTCCGCTTTCTACCATTCAAGTTTGTTTGGAAAGTTTGAATTCAGAACCAGATATGCCCGCAGAATTGCGGCAAATCATGTTAGAAACTGCCCTCGGCGATGCCGATCGAATGCGGAAACTCGTGCAGGATTTCTTAACTCTTTCTCACTTAGAAAGCGGGCGAGTTCAATGGAATGTCGAATCGCTGACGCTGCAAGAATGCGTTGATTTGGCCCTCAGCAGCGTGCGATCGCCATCACTCGATCGACAGTTGCCGAAAATTATCGCCGAAGTGTCCGCAGAATTGCCTTTAGTGCAAGCAGACGGAGAGTGGTTGGTGGAGGTGATCTCGAAACTGCTAGACAACGCTTGCAAATTCACCACACCTCAAGGAAGCGTGACCATAAGAGCGAAATGCAACGGTTGTCAGATGGTGGAAGTGATCGTAGCCGATACGGGGAGGGGAATAGAGGCGAACAGTTTAAAAGTAGTGTTCGATCGATTTTATCAAGAAGAAGGAGCTTTGCGGCGCAGTGCCGGCGGTACCGGTTTGGGATTAGCAATTTGCAAACAGATTGTTGCCGGGTGGGGCGGTAAAATTTGGGTAGATTCCGCAGGAAAAGACCGAGGAAGTGAATTTCACTTTACTATTCCGATTGTTTAGACTCAATTGATAAGACGGAATTGTTTCTCAAGAAACTTGGACTGCTTTGAGTCAAATTCCGCGCGGCTATGACCCTAATTGGTTCTGGATTTAGGGTTGACGCGGTAGATTGTTCGAGGGTGCATCTCACTTTGGCAAATACATCAAATTGAAAGTTGACCGTTGAGATAAGCACAGCGAAGAGAAAGGATAGAGGGAACGCTCTCAATATTCCATTGCGCTCCTGATATTTTCACCCTGAACCCAATTCGTTTAATAATTGATTCAACTGTTCCAGAACCTATCGAGCTTATGGATTCTTCTTTATAGTATTGGTAGTTGACTATTCGGCAGCGATGACTCTCTAAATAGTTACAAAATGTTTTAAATTTTTTATGGGTCATCTCTTTAAATAGATTGATGACTTCATCTATTTTACCTTGCCACAACATATTTTCTGCTAACTTTAAACGTTTGAGCGAACCTCCTACCTTGTAAAGATTTTCTTTGAGATGATACCAATCTAAAATTTCTTGTCTTTGTTCGGCATCTCCAATTTCTTGAAATATCTTCCAAATTCCGGCATGACCATCTCCTAAACAATACATAGGATGTAGCAATTTTTGGCTATTAGTCCAATCAATTAAATCTTGATTATTTTGAAAAAATGCTCCCGAATAAACATTATCTAAACACACGGCTTTATAGTCTTTCCAGTAACACCCTTCGCCTTTGGCTTCGTTGCGTAGCCTGACTTTTCCGCCATCCAATGTAATTTCTTGGACTCCTTGTTTGGATGTAGGTAATTCAAATTCTTGTCGTTGGACTAATCTTTGTAATGTACTGTGAGAGACTTTGATCCCCGTGAAAATCTCTAAATCTTTTTCTGCCATTTGATAAGATTCGTTGGCACTGATTAAAAGACAGCATTTTTCCATCAGTGGACTGAATTGACTATAAGCTTTCAATCCAAAATATTTCGCCTGATTATCTGTAATTTCGAGCGAACCGACTATTGATTTTATTTTCCGGGGTTTTCCTGTTTGAATTCCTGATACTGCTGAAAAAAAAAGCTACCTAGTTCTGGACCCACTTCTTCTAACATTTTTTGACGGAGAGATTTTTCGATACTTTCAAAACTTTTTAACTCGGTTGGATCTGTATTTTTGTAAAGAATTTCTGCGGCCGCTTTTAAGTGGGCTTTTAGCTGTTCTTGGTCTGAGGGTGTCATTTTCTTTACCTCATCTTTATTTGGCAATTTTACTAGCTTTTTCATTTTAACCCTTTTTGGGCATACTCGCCAAAGTGAGATGCACCCCTGCTGCTACAGCGATGCGAGATCGATTCATGTGTCAATCTACTCGGTTCAGGCGATAAACAAAGCAATCATCGTCACCGAACTTTCGGGACTCGATAAATTTAAAGCCCAGACGTTCATAGAAGTTGTGGGCGCGAGTATTATTGGCAAGCGGATCGACGAGGACAGCCTTCACCGCCGGATCTGCGAAACATCTGACAATTGCAAGCTGCATCATTTGTGTTCCATAGCCTTTGCCTAAATCAGCCTCTTTCCCAATCCAAATGTCAATGGCACGAAGATCCGCCGCCACATCACCCCAATATTTGGTCTCCTCGCGTGCCGGATCGATGATTTGGATAAATCCGATGGGACGACCATCGATTTCAGCAATCAATTGCTCTCTCCAATCGGGCGCGCGCTCAAGTTCCACCTCCCAAGCCCAGTCATCGTTAGGATCTGAGGCAATTACGTGAGGTTGCTCATCCCAGTGTCGTAACAGATCCAAATCAGCGGAAGTCGCAGAGCGTAGATTAATCATAACTTCACGTTTGAATGTCAAACTTGTCATAGCTTAGATCCGAGTTTTCCGAGGTAATGAATGTTAGATCGATCGCCCCTCGCTTACCCTAACTAAAATCATACTCTGCTTCCATAACTATTCCTCTGGCTCTTCTTTCCCATCCTCTGTGCTCTCTGTGTCCTCTGCGGTTTGTTCAATCTTTCCCGCATTAAACTCAATCTTTTTCTGCTGGCGTTCCGACGCAGCTTTTTGCAGCATTTTCAACTTTTCTGGGTCAGCATTCGATCGCCAAAACAAGCGATGCCCCTTAATTTTGACACAATTTTCCTCCAAACACTGCACCCATTCCCGATACTTGAATCCACCCGAATTATCAAAAAGCCCCAGTTTATCCTCTTGGCGACTGAGCTTAGCAAACTTCTGATAATGCGGATAACTAGCCGCCACAAAAGCTTCTTTTTTTACTAAAATTGGCGGATTATGCAAATGAGAATAGTCTTGATAGCTGACCGAAAGACCGCGTAAATTTATGTGCATTGAAGTGTGGAGAGCTGGATGCGGATTAGTATCAAAATCGGGATAAAATAAATAGGAAATTTTCGGCTGATTAGCGTAAAACTTGATAATTGTCGCGCCGTCAAGCCTGCCAATTGTGCGGTTTGCACAGCCTTCGTAGAGCCGCAACAAAGGGTCTAGTTCTTCTAAAGCAGAGACGTGAACTAACAGAGAACCGGGTAGCTTGTAGCCGATCGCACTATCTTCACAGCAATCGGCAACAATATCAGCTTTGCCCAAACTGTATAGCATTAAATCTGCCAAAGTGCAAGCTTTTTGATAATTGTCAAACAAACCTTTGATGTCATTGCGGATTTGAGCCGGAAGCCGGCGCATCGAAGGACGCGCCGCGTCGCTATCCTGTAGGGAATCGCCCAAACGGTTGAGAGCGAGATATACTAGCAAATCCTGGCGGCGCTTGTCGGCGATTTTTTCCCAATCATCCGCATCCGTTGCTTGCAAAATCACCCTCCAAGCGCGGTTAAAACTGTGAAATTCCTGCTTAATTGGCGATTCTTCCGCTAATTCGCCTTTCACCGGAAGGCGGCCCCGATCGCTCACAAAAGCCATCAAAGGAGCCAGCATTTCCGCATAATCCTCAAACCGCTTGACTTGCGATCGCACTCTGGGAGTCGATAAGTGCGATCGAAACCGAGAAGCGCGAAAACTTTCACCCTCCGCCGCATCCCGAAACACAAAATAAATCCCCAAAGCAACAGGAATCGCATCAACACTCAAAACTTGGTCGATATAAACCTTCAACTCTTCCTGTTCGTAATACTTCTGAAAAGTATTCCGAGAAGTAATCACCCCATCCCCGTAAGCAATTTGACCTCGATCCGTATCATCAATCAAAACCTGAGCCGCCACAACTAATAAATTCTTAGTTAATTCCCAAGCATTCAGCAAAGCTTCTCGGCGTTCCGCCAAAGATTCAATCACATTAATTACATAACCAATATTCACAATATCCGCACCAATTCGCGGAGTATCCGGCTGATAGTACGGGTCCCAACCCGAAGCAGCATAACCCTTTTCAGTAATACATTTAACATCCCCGCCGTAGCCACAACCGTAATCAAAAAAAGTCGCCCCATCCAAAAACAAATCAGCTTCCAAAACCAGACGCACAGGTTTAGAAAGAGAGTTTCGCACTATCGCAGCTTTGTGACGCTCGATCTTGGGAATTGATAGCTCGCTATTTCCGTGTTTTAAAAGTTCAACAACAGTATGATCTTGAATTTCCACACCGCAATATCCCAAGTATTTGAGCCAACCCTCGCGAGTGCCGATCGCGCTAGTATTGTCAAGCAGTCCCCATCTTTCCTCGCAGCGAGTCAGTCGAGCAAACTTCTCATAATTGGGATAATCCGCAGTAACAAAAGTTTCTTTGCGGTGCAAAACCGGCGGATTTTTGCTGTTGCTGTAATCGAAATATTTAACTTCCCCTGTTTCCAGATTAATTTGGATGCTAGTTTGCAAAGCAGGGTGAGCGTCTGTATCGAAATCGGGATAAAAAAGATAAGATATTTTAGGTTGATGAAGCTGAAACTTAACTAAGGTTGCTTCATGAATATTTTCTCTATTTATTCTGGCACAATTTTCGTAAATTATAAGGACAGGATTGAGTGCTGGCAAAGCTGAAACGTGAACGTAAAAAGCCGTCGGTAATTTTTTGCCAACCTTGCTTTCCCGACAGCAGCGGCCCACTTTTTCCATTAGGTTGTCAACACAAAAATTCTTGATTTCCTCGGACTGGTACGGGGATACAGCATTTACAGAATCTTTCGCAGAAATAGCCTCTTTTTCATGCAAAAAAAGTTCCCGAGCAAAAGCCATCAAAGGCGGTAGCAGTTCTCCATCATTTTCTAATGACTCGGTATGTAAAATAGTGTTTGTATCGGTATCGTAGGTCATAGCTAAATTAATTGATTTTTTTTTAATTAACCGCAGAGAACGCAGAGGACACAGAGTGAAGAAAGAAAGAGAGCAAGAAAGAGAGGCGAGCGAATTTATTTATTAGTCTCAAGCGAGAGGGACGAAAGTTTGTTTTGTTTAGTAGCGATTTCAATTGCCGACTACGAGCTTAAATATTTTTTTTATTTTTTATTTTTTATTTCTTCGTGTCAAGCGACGGGGACGAAAGTTTGTTTTATGGTGATTTCAATTGCCGACTGCGATCGACTAACGTATTAACCAAACATTCGAGTTTCCACAAATTCTTGAACCCGGGCTAAATGACTCGACAAACTCACTAATATGTTCTCAACCCCCTCAATAGTTGACAGTTCCAGAGTTAGCGGTTCAACTTGAAAGACTCGCGCTTGATGCTCCAATTGTGCGGCTAAATCCGACATCAGAGTAACTCCCACATTAGCAGAAGTTCCCTTGAGACGGTGAGCTTGATATTCCACAGTTTGCCAATCTTTAGCTTCTAGGGCAATTTTGGCAGCAGCCACATCAGCTTGCGCGTTTCCTACAAATGCTTGCAAAAGTCGCTCCGGCAATTTAATATTAACTCGTCCGAGTTGCTCCAATCTGCTCCTGTCGAACAGTCCGTCGCAGTCTGCGTGTTCCCAAGTTTGAAGTGCGATCGCCCTTGGTGCAGGCACAGCCACAAACTCTACTTTTTCCCAATCTTCTGTATAATTTGTTACTAATTGAGCGCTGTCTTCCAAATTAATACTTTTAACTCCATGCTTATTTTCAAACTGAACATTTTGGGGTTCATACTTTTTCAGCACCGCCGCCAAAGCATCTAAATCTACAGGCTTGCTGAGATAATCGTCCATCCCCGCCGCCAGACATTTTTCTCGTTCCCCCGGCATAGCGTGAGCAGTTAAAGCAATTACAAAAGTATGCCGATCGCCCTTTTCTCGTTCCCTCAACTTTTGCGTCGTTTCGTAACCGTCAAGTACAGGCATTTGACAGTCCATCAGCACTAAATCATAGCTTTTTTCGGCCAGCAAATCCAGCGCTTCTTGACCGTTGGCAGCGCTGTCAGCATGATAGCCTAAAACTGCCAATTGTGCGACTATAACTTGTTGATTGATCGGGTGGTCTTCCGCCAGCAAAATTTTCAGCGATGACGGCGAATTTGGAGTAACAGATTCAGAATTAACTGCTGGCAACTTGCAAGTATTAGCAGCCTCCAAACTCCCAAACTCTCCCGTTTCCGTAACGGGGGCCAGCAAAGCCTCAAGCAGGCGGCTCGGCCGCACCGGCTCGATCAAATATCCGTTAAAACCCACACTGCAAAGCGCTTCAGCCTTGGGCTGTTCCCGCAAAGCAGTCATGGCGATTAACGAGCCAACTGCTTGGATCGATCGCACTTTCCCAGCAAATTCCTCAGCATCCAAATCCGGCATTTGCAAGTCCACAAGCACCGCATCGCAGCTTTTTTCCCCTTCCTCCGAATGCTGAGAAATCCCGTCCTGGGCATTTTTCAACCAACTCAAAGCATCAGCAACATTTTCTGCCTCATCGCAGCGCGCACCCCAACTTTGAGCGAGCGATCGCACCGCCCCACTCCTCAAAGCGCTTGCAGAGACTACTAACAGCTTCTTACCCGCAAGTTTGGTAGTCTGAGGCTCAACTTGCAACTGTTTTTCCAAAGGTACAGCAAACCAAAAAGTCGAACCGTTTCCGAGAAAACTGCGAACCCCAATTTCACCTCCCATCATCTCCACTAACTGCTTGCAAATAGCCAAACCCAAACCCGTACCCCCGTACAGCCTCGTAGGAGAACCATCTACCTGAGAAAAAGATTGGAACAGCTTTGTCTGCCCTTCCGCCGAAATTCCAATGCCAGTATCCCGCACCGAAAATAGCAATCTTGCCGATTGTTTGCCGTCTCCGAGTCGATCGCCCCGCTTGACACTTACGTGAACTAAAACTTGACCGCGATCGGTAAATTTTATCGCATTACCCGTCAAATTCAGCAAAATTTGCTTCAACCTGCCCGAGTCGCCCACCAACTTTCTCGGCACCGAACTGTCAACTAAAATATTCAATTCAATATTTTTTTCCTCTGCCAAAGGCGCCAGCATTTCTATCACCGATTCCATGCAGCTATCCAAATCCAAATCCGCCTTTTTCAGCCGCATTTCTCCAGCTTCAATCTTAGAAAAATCGAGGATATCATTAATCACGCTCAGCAAATGTTCGGCACTGCGGTAGATAGTCTGAGCCCACTCCCGCTGTTTCGGTTCTAGAGGAGCGCGCAGCAGCAATTGAGCCATCCCCAAAACCCCATTCATCGGCGTGCGAATTTCGTGACTCATATTCGCCAAAAATTGCGACTTCACCCGGCTCGCTTCTAGGGCAGTTTCCCGCGCTTCCACCAACTCATTAATCTTGTCGGCCACCATCACAATTCCCCCCACTTTACCGTCGGGATCGTACCAAGGGTGAGCGGCCCAGCGCAGGTACATAACAGAGCCGTCGGCCCGTTCCCAAGCATCTTCGCTCAGAGAAACTACGTCACCTTTGAGAACTTCTTGATACATTACTTTCCAGCGATTCGGCGTATCGGGAAACAATTCGTAATGACTGAGATTTGTCAGGGACTGCCACTCCAAATTAAATTGAGTCAGCCATTTGTGAGAGTTAGCTACATAGCGCATTTCCGTATCGAACATCGCCATTGCTACCGGCACGCAAGTAATAATTTGTTTCAGTTGCTGCCGTTCCCTTTCTAGAGCATCTTCTGCCTGTTTTCGCTCAGTAATGTCGCTAATCATACCAGCCATCCGCAGCGGTTTTCCCTGATAATTTCGCTGAGCTTTTCCCTGAGAAGTGCAGTAGCGGTAAGCACCGGATGAGTGCAGCAGTCGGAATTCTACATTGTAGTCTATTTCTTGTTCCAAGTGAGCGCCGATCGCCCGGACGATGCCGTCCTTGTCCTCGGGGTGCAGGCGGTTGTAGAGAGCTTCCATAGTGCGGCCAAATTGAGCCCGCCGCAAACCGATAATTTCCAAAAGGCGATCGTTCCAATAAACCTCATTTTTACTTAAATCCCAATCCCAAATTCCGTCGTTCACTCCCTCTAAAACTAACCTGTACCGTTCCTCGCTTTCCTTAAGTTTTTGACTGGTATGAAACGCTTGAGATTCGGCGCGGTAAACGCGAAGAGCATTGTACAAACTGCGGGACAAACTCTCTGGAGACATCTTGCCTTTAGCTATATAATCAGAAGCTCCAGCCTTCATCAATTCCACAGCAATTTGTTCGTCGCCTTGACCTGTAAGCACAATTAAGGGAACTTTTATCCCAGCTTCCCGTACCTCTTGCACCAAAGTCAGTCCATCTCCGTCCGGCAAGCCGTAGTCTAGAAATACGCAGTCAAATTTGCACTCAAATCTCTGATTTAATAGCAGTGAATGTTCTGGCAGATCGACCTCGCTTAAATAATGTTGAGATTTATCTTGTTTGGAGAGTTTCGCGGACGCTAGGGTAGAATTTTTGCAGACTGAAAGTTTGGCCAGGGCATCGGCACAGTCTTCTGCTTCAGTAACTTCTGCCGACACACCAGCGGATTTGAGCGAGCGTTTGACCGCCATCCGATCGACTGCATCGTCATCGACTATCAGAATTTTGAGAAATTTGTCCATAACAACCGAATTGGGGATTACTCCGAAAAAGCTGTGGCATACAAAAAAGAATTCAAACAAATGCACTGCTGAAAAATTACAAGCCACCTTGAAAATTTTTCTGTTAAAATTTCCCTATTTTAGGGAATTTCGCTCAGCATCCAGTATTTGTTGAGAGTACCCATAACTTCCACAAAGTTAGAAAAAGTAACAGGTTTAAGAATATAGCCGGCTACATTCAAATTATAAGCTTCTACCTTATCTCTATCTTCATTAGAAGTTGTAAGGACGATCACCGGAATCGACCTCAAACTTTCATCCAGCCGCAATTCTCGCAAAAACTCGATCCCGTTCATTCTCGGCATATTCAAGTCCAGCAAAATCAACCGGCGCGCTTGAGGCATTGCAGGCTCTATTTTTTCTTTTCCGCGCAATATAGCCAGAGCTTCTAATCCGTTGGCAGCCATGTAGAGGGGGTTGACGATGTTATTTTTTTTGAATGCTCGCCGGACGTTCATCACATCAACCTCATCATCTTCTACCAAGAGGATATGAATTTTTCTGTCTTCCATAAATCAGCCATTTTACAAATGTTGTTTAAGCCCCAGTCTGCTTGACGAGGTTCATTCAGCACCGATCGCGAACCCAGCAGGTTTAATCTCTATTGTCCTTTTTGAAATACTCACCGACCGTCGCGGACGGTGATTCTTGACGCTTCATAGGGTTCGGCTACCGAAGTAGTCTGACAAATCCTCTGCGCCCGTTTAAAGTCGTGG